>NZ_CAUVXL010000046.1:4221-97961 GCF_963555915.1 Protofrankia sp. Cas4 | reverse complement strand
AACAGAAGTGGCGCGGGTATCAGACGGGTATCAGGTCGCGTCGGTGTCGAAGGGCGTCGCCGCCGACAGCATCTCGGCGCTGACCGCCCCCCTCGCTGCGGGCGCCGCGGCAGCCGCTTGACCCCGGTCTGTCGGGGCGGCCTTGGCCGGGGTCGAAGTGGCCTTGGTCAAAATGGGGGATTTTGTCAGGGCAGGGGATTTCGTCAACGACGGCGCCTTGGCCACAGCCGGCGCATCGTCGTAGGAGAGCCGGGGCCGAACCGGCTCGGTGAGCCCGGACGGCGTCTCCGGGTCGTCATCGAAGAGCATCTTGTCGAGCGACGTCCGCTTGGAAAGGTACGACGGAAGCAACGGGTCTTCGTCCTCGAACAGATGCTTGCGCACGAACGTCGTGGGATGCAGGGTACTCAGGTCGAGATCGGCAATCTCTGGACCGAGCTCGGAGCGCAGCTCCTCGCGCATGCCGGCAGCCATCTGCCGGAACTGACGCAGCATCCGACCGGCGTCACGGGCCGCGTTCGGCAACCGTTCCGGACCGAACACGAATAGGCCGATCAGTAGAAGGACAGCGACCTCGCCCCAGCCCACACCGTTGAACACGGCCCCAGACTACCTCGCCATTGCGATCAACGGAACACCTCCGACCCGGTTGCCCGTCCGCTCGGGCCCACCGACCCGGTTGCCCGGTTACCCGGTTGCCCGGCGTTCCTAACCGCGCTGCTCCTGAAGGGTCAGCGCGACATCATGGACAGTGTGATCACGCTCGAAACTAAGCATGATCCGGTCACCGATCCGATGGCCGCGGGTTGCCGCAATCAGGTCATTGGTATTCCCGATGACCGTCCCGTCGACCTTGATGATAATGTCGCCCGGACGCAGGCCGACCGCGTCCGCGGGCCCGCCCGACTCCACCGCGCGGATCAGTGCGCCGGACGACGTTCCGACCGCCGCCGCATCATCCGGCGTGATCGTCCCGGTGGACACGCCGACATCGGGATGCGTGGCACGACCGGTACTGATGATCTCACCAGCCACTGACCTCGCGTAGTCGATCGGGATGGCGAAACCGACTCCGATGTTCCCGGACGCGCCGCGGTCGGCGCGGGACCCGGGCACAGCCGCGATCGCGGTGTTGATGCCGACAACCTGACCGCGTCCGTCCACCAGCGCACCGCCCGAGTTGCCGGGATTGATGGCCGCGTCGGTCTGGATCGCACCGATGAGGACCGACTCCCCGCCGGACTCCACCGGCACCGTCGGGTTACGGTCGAGCGCGCTGACAATACCTGTGGTCACTGTTCCGGACAGGCCCAACGGTGCACCGATGGCCACCAGAGGTGCACCCACCACGAGCGAGCCGGAACGTCCCAACGTCGCGGCTGGTAGCGGGTTCGCAGTCTGAATCCGGATTACGGCAAGGTCCGTCTTGGGATCACGCCCGATGATCTCAGCCGAGATCTGCCGCAGCTCCTTGTACAAGGTCACCGACACGCGCGCCCCGGCGGCAACGCCTGCGATGACGTGGTTGTTCGTCAGGATGTAGCCGTCCGATCTGATGATCACACCGGAGCCGGTGGCGGACAGGATCGGACTGGTCACATTGATCGTGACAACCGACGGCAGGGCACGTGCGGCAATGACGGAGACCGGCGCGGCCCGTTCGACCGGGGCCGCAGCGTCGACGCCCGCCACGGGCGACGACCCGGGTGGCGACCCGGGTGGCGACCCGGATGGCGACCCGGCCGCGGTCGGTACGAGTGGCTCGTCGGTCCGCGCGGAGTGAGCGCCGATCACACCACCGATCACACCGCCGGCGCCACCGCCGACCAGGCCGGCGAGCAGCATCGCCGCCACGAGAACCAGCCGACCCGGTCGGGGTGCGACCTGGTCGGGCGCTCCCCACCCGGGGACACGCGATTCATCAACAGCTGCGTCAGCGGCGCCGTCGACGGTGGGCTGCCCGCCATGATGTGCAACGGGCACAAAAAGATCGGCCGGCAGGTTCGCCGCCGACCCCCAGGCACCGGGTGCCGGAGCCGGGCGGGCCCACCATGGGTTTGTCGGCGGGTCACCCGAACCTCTGTCATCCGCCGGTTCACCCCGCGGTGCGATGCCGTCCTCGCCGTCACCGCTCACGGCCATCCGCCTCCGCCACCAGTAGCAGGGAACACGCGGATGTACCCACAGGCACGAAACATCCGCCAACATCGCCGGGCGCTCTTATGCTCGTATCGGGGAAACGTCGGGCCGCTCAGCCAGCCCCTACTGCGATCACGCAGCTATTACCGTACGACCTCCCGGCGGCAGCCGGCGGTAACCCGACCGGGACGCCCTAGCGCCGCGAGCCATCGGGCAGCAACACCGCGGCCATCACCGACGGCAGGTGGCCAGCCCCGGCTTCAGCGACATCGACCTCAGCGGCGCTGATTCCGGCGGCATTGGTACCGGACAGATTGGTCCCGGGGACGGCCGTCCCGGCGATGCCCGTCCTGGCGATGCTCATCCCGGCGATACCCGTCCTGGAGATGACGT
Source organism: Protofrankia sp. Cas4 (assembly GCF_963555915.1). Lineage (NCBI taxonomy): Bacteria > Bacillati > Actinomycetota > Actinomycetes > Frankiales > Frankiaceae > Protofrankia > Protofrankia sp. Cas4. Next base: position 95,429 of record NZ_CAUVXL010000046.1, on the reverse strand, counting down.
TGGGCTGAGCCGCCGGGACCGCGACGGGACGCGGCGGTTGCGCAACAGTGCCAGGCGCACGTATCTCTCCGAGCGCAGCGCCCGCGACAGCGAAAAGCATCACCGCCACGGAGCTAACCAAGGTACGTCTGGTCCGGCTCTGGCGTCCCCGCCAGCCGCTGGCCGAACTGGTCGCCGGCCGGCGACCACCGGACGCGGTGCCTGCGTGCCGCGCGGCGTCCGGCCGACTCGAATCAAGGCGCCTCTTCGAGCCCGGCCGGCGGCGCCCCGTCGGGCCGGTAGCACCGACGAGATCAACCGGCCTGGTTGACGACGCCACCCGCCCGGCCGTCGCCCCGGTCGGCATTGCCGACTGCGGCGGATCGGCGCTCCGCGCAGGGCTCGGGACGACCGGCTGGTCCACCGAACCGATGACGCCGATGACGCCGATGACGCCGATGACGCCGATGAAAAGATCACGCCCGGCCGTCCGGATGACCCCGCGGATGGCCAGGGACACCGGGCGTGTCCGGGCCGGGCCCGAGGCGGCGGGAGCTGCCATTCGCAGCAGCCGATCCGCCACTCCCCCCGGCAGGGTCGGATCGCCGAGCCCCGCCAGCCGGGCCTTGAGGTGGCGCAGCTCGGCGACCTCCCACTGACAGGACGAACAGCACGCGACGTGCGCCAGGGCACGGTCCCGACCGTCGTGGTCCAGCTGCCCGTCAACCAGCGGAGCGATCTGCTTGCCGAGATGTCCGGTCACGCCTGCCCCTCCGGTGCGGACGACGTGCCACCACCAGCATTCGCCGCCGCCGGCAGGCCTGTCGGCGGCGTCCGCCGAGTGATCCGGTGCGATCGGCGTGACGGCGTCGTACCGTCCTCGACCGGGGCGAGCGCGCCTGCCGCGGGCGCGACCGGCCCGGCCACCGGCTTCGGCGTCGACGCCTCGATCAGGACGGCCCCACCGGCTGGGACGGCCCGGTCGGCTGGGACGGCGTCGGCTGGAAGGGCATCGGCTGGAAGGGCGTCGTCCGTCGCGGTGCCCGATGCTGGGAACACGGCCGGCCCGTCTGCCGGCACCGACGCACGCGGCGCACGATCGGCGAGTGTTTGGCGCAACATGGCCCGGCCCCGGGAGATCCGACTACGGACGGTCCCGAGTTTCACGCCGAGAGTCTGCGCGATCTCCTCATAGGACAACTGCTCGATGTCGCACAGCACGACCGCAGCCCGGAAATCGGGCGGGAGCGCTGCCAGCGCACCTTCGATGTCGGCATCGAGATGCGACTCCGCATATACAGCCTCGGGACTCGCTTCGCGGCCGGCAAGGCGTTCCGGGTCGTCCGGCAGCGCGTCGAACCGAATCTTCTGCTGGCGGCGCATCCGGTCCAGGAAGAGGTTTGTGGTGATCCGGTGCAGCCAGCCCTCAAAGGTGCCGGGCGTGTAATCGGCCAGCGACCGAAACACCCGCACGAAGACATCCTGGGTGAGGTCCTCGGCATCGTGTGCGTTCCCCGTAAGCCGGTAAGCGAGCCGATACACCCGATTACCGTGATCTCGCACGACCTCTTCCCACGTGGGTGGTACCCACGTGGTCAGGTCCGTCCCGGCGACGTCGACCGCGACGGTTTCGTCACGTACGGCGTCGCCGTCCGACACCGGACGTGGCGAAACCGACCGCCCGGGCGCGAACGTCGCCAGACGCGCGTCCTGTCCGGTCACGGTCGCCTCTCGCTCGGTTCGCGACGAACGTACCCGACGCGCCGGCCATGGCGCGGCAAAACCCGCAGCGGACACCGGCTGATCTCCCCTCGATCCATCCCGACACGAGGTGCGCTGACCAGACGAACGCACCATGCACAGCGGGCGTTCCCGTAGGCTGCCTATGTCATGCCCGACACAGCCACCGGAGCCGTCGATCCGGCCTCCGAATACACCGAGGGCTTCCTGTTGGAAGACCCTCCGCTGAGAGCTGCCCGGGCACGCGCCGAGGAGGTCGGGATCGTGCCCGTCAGCCCGGGCGCCGGGTCCATCCTTCGTTTTCTCGCCGCCTGTGTCGCCGCCCGCACCGTCGTCGAAATCGGAACAGGTACGGGGGTGTCCGGTACCTGGCTCCTGCGCGGTATGCGGCCGGACGGAACGCTCACCACCATTGACGTCGAGGCCGAACATCTCCGGCTCGCGCGCCGCACGTATGCCGACGCGGGAATGGCATCCAACCGCAGCCGGCTGATAACGGGCCGGGCCCTCGACGTCCTGCCCCGCCTCACCGACGGTGCTTATGACCTGGTCTTCTGCGATGCGGACAGACGTGAGGCCACCGATTACCTCAACCAGGCCCTCCGCCTTCTGCGGCCGGGCGGGATCGTGGTGTTCGCCGGCATGCTCGCCGGTGGGCGGGTCGCGGACCTGGCAGCTCGCGATCCCGAGGCCGTCGCGGCCCGGGAGCTCGCGACCGCCGTGCGGGACGACATCCGGCTGACGCCGATGCTCCTGACCGCCGGTGACGGCCTGATCGTCGCGGTTGTCGCGAAGTCGTCACCGGTCGGATGAGCGCTCGTCTACTCCGGGGTCGTCGGCCTCGGAGCGGACGAACAGAATCATGATCGCATACCTTTCGACCGGGTAGCCGAGGAGCCGGGGAGCCGGGTAGCCACGCCGGCGGCGAGCGAACACCCCAGCTGGTGCCGCGCCCCCGCCGATGTCGGCCAGGTCCGCCACAACGGGCTCCAGTATGGCCGCTACTCCCCGCGCCTAGCAGGGCTGCCGCCAAGTCCTTCACCGGCGGCCTGGGCCACGCGCAGAAGGCCTCTGGGACCCGCTGTGTCGTCGGAACAGGAGAACAGGCCGGCCGGCGCGACGGTGGCCGCGTAGGCAAGCCCCTCAGCGGGCACCAGACGGCCCTCGGCGTCGGTGTTGAGCGCCTCGGACGGTGGTTCCGCCCCAGCAGTAGACGACGTGAGCAGAACCCGTGCCGGCACACCGACCTCCGGCGGCGTACCGGCCCACAGCCTCACGGTCGGTGGGCGGAGGGCGGAGGGCGGCCCACTCGGTATCCACCGGAACGTCGAACACGCCCTAGCCGGCAGCCGACTTCAGCGCGTCCCCAAGGTCCTTCGCCTCGTCAGGCAACAGTTCCACCACGAGACGGCCACCCCCTTCGAGCGGAACGCGCATGATGATGCTGCGCCCCTCCTTGGTGACCTCGAGCGGACCGTCACCCGTCCGCGGCTTCATGGCCGCCATCGGTGCACCTCTTCCTGCCGTCGGACCTGCTACCACCGGCGATTATCCCGGAGAACAGGCCGGGAACCGAAACACGTCACCCCGCAGCGCCACAACAGACACAGCCAGACGGGATCGTGAACCGCCAAATAAGCCTCCGAACAGCCAACACGGAAACAATTCAGGCCAAGGACCATGATCGGGATGTCACGGCGGTCCGGCGGCGGCGCGTGCCAGCCGTCCAGGCGACGTCAGCTGGACGTCAGCTGGACGTCACGTTCCGGGCGAAGCGGTGCAACGAGACCCGCCACACACCCGCGAGCAGCGGCCGCAGCAGCTCGAACACAGCGCGACCGAACCAGCCCAGCAGCAGGTCCAGCTCCTCGGACCAGACGAGCCTCGACCGCCCGGCGGGCAGGGGCACAACCACGAAGGCTCCGCTCCCACGCACCACCCGGCCGGTATGGCGGACCAGGCAGCGGTACGGCGGCTCCCACTCGACGATCTCCATCGTGTCGACGATCGCCAACGGGCCGATCCCCGTGCGGGCGACGATGCAGCCGCCGACCCCGATCCCACCCTGACGGCAACGGACCACCGTCGTCGCCAGCAGCCACTCCCCCTGACGCTCCCAGTCGGTCAGTGCCGCGAACACGGCGTCCGGTCCGGCGTCCACCTCGACAGCCGCGACAAGCGTGCCGGGCTTGCGCCGGTTCACCGCGGGAGCTGGCGGGCGGTGGTGCTTCCGGGACAGGCTGACGCTCAACATGAAGATCCCCTATAGTGGTCCGCCGGCTTGGAGCGACCCGCGACGGGTACGCGGCGTCGCGGGTCCGGCGCACGCACCTCGCCCCATCGCTACCCGGCCATCGCTTCGCGATGCACGCCCCTACTGCCAAGCGCCCTTAACGATGTGAATCTGATGCTGCTGCCACAACACCAGATTCACATCGTTCCCAACGAGCGTCCGGCATCTTCCGAAAGCCCTGTCCCGGCTGCCGGTTACTCCGGTGGTGGGACCGGTAGGGCTGTCGGGGCCGGTAGGGCTGTCGGGGCCGGCAGCTCTGCCCGGGCCGGCAGCGTGGTCTGGCTGACGGCGTCGGCGTGGCCGGACCAGTCGTCGCGATCCGCACTCCGTCGGCCCGGCGACTGGTGACCCGGCGACTGGTGACCCGGCGACTGGTGACCCGGCGACTGATGATCGAAATGGGCGAAGGTGGCAAGCCTGACCATCTCCTCGTCCCGCCGCGCCAGTTCAGCGTCCCGCCAGGCGAGCTCGTCCGCGAGCCGTGCGAGTACCGCGTCCACCTCGGCCATCCGGTACCCGCGAAACGCCATGTCAAACCGGACACCGTTGACATCAGTCGCAGACACGGTCGGTGATGGCAGACCGTTGTCAGCCGCATCCGGCGGCGCCGGCGACAACCGGTCGAACCTTCCGACCGAGAGGGCTGCGACGGCGAAGACGATGGCGGCGACAACGATTATCTCGACAGCGAGCAACACACTCACGATCGTGGCACGGGCCGAAAGGTTGCGCCGCACCTGCCACCCCGCCGGCGTGATCGCGGCTGTAGTTTCGCCCGGTGCGAGGCTCCGGGCGCTCTAAACTCCCTTTCGATGAGTACGGACGCCGACACGCCCCACGCCGCCGATCCGGCAGGCACGGAGCAGACCGTGGGCACGGAGCAGACCGCGGGCCCAGCGCACACCGCGGATACGGTTGCCGCCGCTGACCTCCGGCTCGGCGCCTCGACGTTCGGTCCGTCCGACCTGGTCATCATGGCGATCATCAACCGGACGCCCGACTCGTTCTTCGACCGGGGCGCGACCTACGGCGAGACGGAGGCACTGGCCGCTGTGGATCGTGCCGTCGCCGACGGCGCCCAGATCATCGACATCGGCGGGGTGAAGGCGGCGCCGGGCTATGACGTCGATACGGACGAGGAGCTGCGGCGCATCGGTGGATTCGTCGCGCTGGTCCGGTCCAGGCACCCCGCCATCGCGATCAGCGTGGACACCTGGCGGGCCGAGGTCGGCACAGTCGTGGCCGGTGAAGGCGCAGACCTGCTCAACGATGCCTGGGGCGGCACCGACCCGCACCTGGCCGAGGTTGCCGCCGAGCACGGCTTGGGCCTGGTCTGCACCCACGCCGGGCACCTGCCGCCCCGCACCCGCCCACACCGGATCGCCTACGACGACGTGGTCGCCGACATCATCGCCACCACGACCGGGCTCGCGAAGCGCGCGGTGGCGCTGGGAGTACGACCGGACGGCGTCATCGTCGATCCCGGCCACGACTTCGGCAAGAACAGCCGGCATTCCCTGACGGCGACGCGCCGGCTGCCCGAACTCGCCGCCACCGGATGGCCGGTGCTCGTCGCGCTGTCGAACAAGGACTTCATCGGCGAGGCCCTCGACGCGCCGGTCACCGAGCGTCTTGAGGGGACCCTCGCCGCAACCGCGATCAGCGCCTGGCTCGGTGCCAGGATCTTCCGGGCCCATCAGGTCGCAGCGACCCGCAAGGTGCTGGACATGGTGGCGGCCATCCGCGGGACCCGGGACCTCGCCGTCGGACGCCGGGGTCTCGCCTGACCCGGCCCCGGCGGGCGACCCGGGCCAACCGGTTATTCGCCCTCAAGCTGTTCGGCGGCGCTCGGACCGAGACCGCCCGGCCGCCGTACCCCGGCCTCCAGCATGTCCAACGCGGCCGCGACCGTGTCCGCCCAGCCCAGCGCGTCCTGGGCCGCCGGTCGGACGAAACCCCGCCCGACCAGCTCCGCCACCTGTACCCGCAGGTGGGTGAACAGGCCCGAGGGGTCGAGGACGACGACCGGCTTGGCGTGCATCCCGAGGGAACGCGCGACCCAGACCTCCAGGAGCTCCTCAATGGTGCCCAGGCCGCCGGGCAGCGCCAGGAACGCGTCCGAACGAATCTCCAGGAGTGCCTTGCGCTCCCGCATCGTCTCGGTGACGATCAGTTCGTCCGCTTCGTCGTCGGTGATCTCAAGCGCCGCCAGCGCCCGCGGGATCACACCCACGGTGTAGGCGCCACCGGCACGGGCGGCGCGGGCGACCGCGCCCATGCACGAGATCGAGCCGGCGCCCGAGACAAGACCGTGGCCGCGGCGGGCGAGCGCGGCACCGACGTCGGCGGCGAGCTCGACGTAGGAGGGATCGATCGCCTCGGACGACGAGCAGTAGACGCAGATGTTCACGCGGGCTCGCCGGCCGGCCAACCGGCATCCGGTCCCGACTGGCTGCCACCGCCACCAGCACCCGCACCCGCACCCGCACCCGCACCCGCACCCGCACGGTGACTGTCGACGATGATGCGGACGGCCTCGTCCACGTCATCGGTGAGAGTCACAAGATCAAGATCTGACGGCAGGATGCGCCCGGCGCCCGCGACGGTCGTACGCAACCAGTCCAGCAGACCCCCCCAGTACCGCGACCCGATGAGCACCACCGGGAAACGGGTCACCCGACGGGTCTGGACGAGCGTGAGGGCCTCGAACAGCTCATCCAGCGTGCCGAGCCCGCCAGGCATGATCACAAATGCCTCGGCGTACTTGACGAACATGGTCTTGCGGACGAAGAAGTACCGGAAGGTCACCCCGAGATCGACCCAGTCGTTGAGGCGTTGTTCGAACGGGAGCTCGATACCGAGGCCGACAGACAGACCACCGGCTTCCTGCGCGCCCCGGTTGACAGCTTCCATCGCCCCCGGACCACCACCAGTGATCACCGCATAGCCGGCCCGGACGAGCGCGGCACCGAGCCGTTCGCCCAGGGCGTAATCGGGGTCGTCCACCGAAACTCGGGCCGAGCCGAAGACCGTCACCGCTCGGGGCAACTCCGCGAGCAGCCCGAACCCCTCGACGAACTCACTCTGGATCCGCAGGACCCGCCACGGGTCGGCGTGGACCCAGTCGGTCGGGCCGCGGGTGTCCAGCAGGTGCTGGTCGGTCGTTGACGCCTCGACCAGCCCCCGGCGGACGGTGATAGGCCCGCGTTGCCTCTCCGGGGGGCGCCGGGACCGGGCCGGCCGGTCCCGGCGCGGACCGGGATCGGGTCCGGGATCGGGACCGGGACCGGGACCGGCAGCGCCGGGGACCGGAGGAACGTCTGGCTGGACCGGGTCGATGGGCGCACTCACGAGCCGTAACATAACGTTCCAGCGTTACATTCAAGATCACATTCGGGTAACCCGCGGAGGAGTTCGGCGAGCGTTATCCGAAACATCCCGGGCAGGTCAGCGGCCATCCCGGCATGTGCTGATCCGGCTAATCCGGCTCTTGCGCCGTGAGGTAGCGCCGCAGGACGTCCTCGGCCGCGTCGATGCGTTCGGCCTCCACGTACTCGTCGCGGGTGTGGGCAAGGTTGGGATCACCGGGGCCGAAGTTGAGCGCGGGGATGCCGAGCGCGGCGAAACGGGCCACGTCCGTCCAGCCGTACTTGGCCACGGGCACGCGCCCCACGGCAGCCACGAACGCGCGCACGGCCGGCGCGGTGAGCCCGGGCGGCGCGCCGGCAGAACTGTCGGTCAGCTCAAGAGCGAAGCCGTCGAGGACGTCGCGGACATGGTCGAACGCCTGGAGAACATCACGGTCCGGAGCGAACCGATAGTTGATCGTAACCACGCAGGCGTCCGGGATGACGTTGCCGGCGACGCCGCCGCCGACCCGCACGGCGTTGAGGCCCTCGCGGTACGTACAGCCGTCGATCGTCACCTCCCGCGGCCGGTACGCGGCCAGGCGCTCCAGCAACGGCGCGGCGCGATGGATCGCGTTATCGCCGAGCCAGGCCCGCGCCGAGTGCGCCCGGCGTCCGCGCAGCGTGGCCACAACCCGCAGGGTGCCCTGACAGCCCGCCTCGATCTCCCCCGATGTCGGCTCCAGGAGGACCGCGAGATCGGCGTCCAGCCAGTCGCGATGATGCGCGGCAAGCCGACGTAGCCCGTTTCGGTCGGCGCCGACCTCCTCGTTGTCGTAGAAAACCCAGGTGACGTCGTGCGCAAGGCCGTCAGCCATGCCGCCGTCAACCATGCCGCCAGCCATGCCGCCAAGCAGGGTGGCGGCCAGCCGCAGCATCACGGCCACCCCCGACTTCATATCGGACGTTCCGCAGCCGTAGAGCCGACCGTCCACCGCCCGGGCCGGCAAATTGTCCGCGATCGGCACGGTGTCGAGATGGCCGGCCAGCAGCACCCGGGTCGATCGCCCCAGCTCGGTGCGGGCGACGACGGCGTCGCCGTCCCGGTCCACCCGTAGTCCGGCGAGGTCCGCCAGCGCCCCTTCGACCAGGTCGGCCAGGGCAGCCTCGGATCCGCTCTCGGACGGGACGTCGACCAGGGCGCGGGTCAGCTCCGCCGCCGGGACGGTGAGGTCCAGCCGTGCGCCCGGAGGCCGTAGTCCCTGGTGCGCCAGTGGCGAGCTCTCAGGTGGCAACGCCGTGCTCCCGCAGGACGTCGTTGAGCGCGAGCTTGTCGTGAATCTCGCCTTCGGCCAGCGTCCGCAGCACCAGGACACACGGCATCGCGAAGTCCCCGGCGGGAAACGACTTCACCCGGCTCGACCCCACCGCCACCGCCCGCGCCGGGATCTCCCCGCGGGGATACTCCTCGCCGGTGACAGCGTCGAACACGTGCGTGGACGCGGTCAGGATCGCGCCCGCGCCGAGCTTGGCCCCGCGGCGCACCCGGGCGCCCTCCACCACCACGGCGCGACTGCCGATGAACGCGTCGTCCTCGACCACCACGGGCCTGGCGTTCGGCGGTTCCAGCACCCCGCCGATGCCGACCCCGCCGGACAGGTGCACCCGACGCCCGATCTGCGCACACGAACCGACCGTCGCCCAGGTGTCAACCAGCGTGCCGGCACCGACGTATCCGCCGATATTGGTGTAGCTCGGCATCAGTACCGCGCCGGGTTCGATGTGCGCGCCCCAGCGGACGATCGCGCCCGGCACGACGCGGACCCCGTCGAAGGACGTCTTGAGCGGCACCCGGTCGTGATACCGGAAGTCGCCAGCGCAGGACTCGACCATCGACAGTACCCGGAACGCGAGCAGGATGGCGCGTTTCGCCCGTTCGTCCACGACGACGTCGCCGCCGCCGGTGACATGCGCGACCCGCGCCCTCCCCGCGTCCAACAGGTTGATCGCCTCGACCACGACATCGTGGACACTGCGGCCGTCCGGCGCCTCGGTGGCGTCGGGACGGTCCCACAACAGGTCGACGACCGGGTCTATCGCGGAATCGATGATCTCATCCGAGGTACTCACGGTCCCGACCCTAACGAGGCGACCACCTCTCGTGCCCCACTGGCTCCGGCAAGCGGTGGATCATCGGATGTCCGGCGGCTCCGTGGTTACCCGAAATCCGGGGCGGGCACCGTGGTCATCGCCCGGCCATGACACCGCCGGCGCCGCGGCCGGGGCCGTCCCCGGATCCACGGTGAGCTCCGGGGCCCCACCCCGGTACCGGCTCCCCGGCGGGTAGACGGGGTCCGGCCATCCCCCGGCCGTGGGCTGGCCACCGGTCGGCGGTCCGGCCTGCGGGAACGGCGGGACCGGATGCGCGCCGGTCTGGTAGCCGCCGCCGGGGTAGCCGCCGCCTGGATAGCCAGCGCCTGGATAGCCGGCGGACGGCGGTGGAGGTGCGGACGGCGGGTTGACCGGCTGCGGTGGTGGCAACATCGCCATCCGCTCCGGAACGGTGGCCACTTGGGCGTCCGGCCCGGTCAGCGCTATCCGTACGTGATGACGCCCAGCCTCGCCGTAGAACACTCCGGGCGCGACAAGCACACCCACGCTTGACAGGGCGTCCACCGTCGCCCACGCATCTTCCCCGCGGGTCGCCCACAGATAGAGCCCGGCCTCGCTGTGTTCGATCGTGAATCCGGCGACGGCCAACGCCGCGGCGAGCACCGCGCGCCGGTTGGCGTAGCGCGCCCGCTGCTCGGCAACGTGCATGTCGTCGGCCAGCGCCGCGGTCATGGCCGCCTGAACCGGCGTCGGGACCATCGACCCGCAGTGCCGCCGCACTTCCAACAACCCGGCGACAAGCCTTGGATCCCCGGTGACGAAGCCGGCGCGGTAGCCGGCGAGGTTCGACCGCTTGGACAACGAGTGAACGGCGAGCAGCCCCTCGTGGGAGCCACCGCAGACATCGGGATGCAGCACCGAGACGGGCCGGGCTTCCCAGCCCAGCTCGATGTAGCACTCGTCACTGGCGACGACGATGCCGCGATCTCGGGCCCAGCCCACGACCGCCCGCATCTCGTCCACGGTCAACACCCGGCCCGACGGGTTGGCCGGGGTGTTCAGCCAGATCAGGGCCACGCCGTCAGCCGGGCCGAGCACCGGTTCGCAGCCAGCCAGCAGGGCACCGACCTGGTAGGTCGGGTATGCCGGTGTCGGTATCCAGATCCGGTCGCCCGGCCCGAGCCCGAGTTGGCTCGGAAGCTGCGCGACCAGTTCCTTGGTCCCGATCACCGGCAGAACGGCGGTCGACTCGACGATCACCCCGAGCCGGCGCGCCAGCCAGCCCGCCGCCGCGTCCCGCAACTCAGGCGTGCCGGCGGTGGCCGGATAGCCAGGGGCGTTCGCCGCCGCCGCAAGGGCGTGCTGAATCGCGAGCGGGGTCGGGTCCACCGGCGTGCCGACCGACAGGTCGACGATGCCGTACGGGTGTGCGCGGGCCTTGTGCGCGAACGGCGCAAGGGCATCCCAGGGGAAGTCAGGCAACCGTACCCGGGAGTGGCGGGCCTGCCGGAACGCTCCGGCAGGCCCTGTAGGCCCGGTCAGGACTCGCCCTGCGGCGCCAACGTGGCGACGCTGGGTGGGTCGAACTCGAGCGCGCCCACCTTCGACGCCCCGCCAGGCGAGCCGAGCTCCTCGAAGAAGACGGCGTTGGTATCGGTGAAGCCCTTCCACTGATCCGGGACGTCGTCCTCGTAGTAGATGGCTTCGACCGGACAGACGGGCTCACACGCTCCGCAGTCGACGCACTCGTCAGGCTGGATGTAGAGCATCCGTCCGCCTTCGTAGATGCAGTCGACCGGGCACTCCTCGATGCAGGCCCTGTCCTTGACATCGACGCAGGGCTCCGCGATGACGTAGGTCACCGGTTGTTCCTCCTCGGCTCACGGGCGACTGATTCCCTAGTATCGACCTCAACGGTTCTGTGTCGACAACAAGGGCGTTCGCTTGTCGTGTATGTCGTCCGTATCACTCCTGCTGACACCGGCGCCAGAGTCTCGGTACGCCGGCGGGTCGCCGGTCCGTTGCCGCTGACCGACGTCGTCGGGCACCTGTTGTCCTGGACCGATCGACGTCTGACGATACGGACCAGAGACGGTTCCATCGTGACGGTGGCCGAAGATGATCTCGTTGCAGGTCGGCGGGTGCCGCCAGCGCCGGTCCGCAGATCATCCGCCGGACCGGCGACGGTAGAACCGGACGTGCAGAGGGCCGAGCCGAAGGCAGTACAGAGCGCAGTACAGAGCGCTGGGCAGACGGAGGCGAATCCGCAATGAGTGCCCGAACACGACGTCAGTTCGCCGACATCGTCCGACAGGATCCGATCGATGTCGGCCTGGCCTGCATGCTGATCGCGGCCGAGGTCGAACCGGAGATCGACCCGGGACGCGAGCTGGGCCGATTCGACCTCCTCGCCGCGGACGCCGGCAGCCTCCTGGGCATCACGCCGAGCGAGGTGGGCGCCACGGGCGACCGACCCGCGGGCGACCGACCCGCGGTTGGACCCACCGTCGGACCCACCGTCGGACCCGTCGCCCGACGGACGCTCGCCGGGCTGGACGTGCGGACCGCCGCCGAGATCCTGCGGGAGACGCTGGGAACGCGGGCGGGCTTCCACGGTGACGCGGGCGACTTCGACAGTCTGCACGCGTCCCTGCTCACCTCGGTACTCCGCCGCCGGCACGGCCTGCCGATCCTGTTGTCGATCGTGTGGACGGAGGTCGCCCACCGGCTCGGCGTCCCCGCATACCCGATCGGCCTGCCCGGCCACGTCATCGTCGGTGTCGGCTCGCCCGAGCGCCAGGTGCTGGTCGACCCGTTCGCCGGCGGCCGGATGATCACCGTGCACGAGGCGGCGGAGAAGGTTCGCTCCGCCGGCGTGGCGTTCACCCGGTCCCACCTCGAACCGATGAATGCAACAGACCTGCTCATGCGGGTGCTGGGCAACATCCGGGTCTGGGCGGCACGGTCGGAGGCCGTCGCGACCCGCCTGTGGGCCGTCGAACTGTCCCTGTTGCTGCCCCACCATCCGACCCACCTGCTTCGGGAAAGGGGCGAGCTGCGCGCCCGCCTCGGTGACTTCCGCGGCGGCGCCGACGATCTGGCGACCTTCGCCGACGCGGTTGCGTCCCCGGAACCGGCCGCTGCCGCCGCGGCCCGCGAGGCTGCACGCGCCGCCCGCGCCCGCCTGAACTGATGGTGGACGGATCAGCCGGCGGCCAGTGCCCGGTATGTCCCCTCGTAGAACAGCAGGGGAGGTACGTCCCGGCCGGATCCGTCCAGCGCCACGACCTCACCGAGCAGCAGCGTATGGTCACCACCCTCGTAGGTGAGGACCGTACGACACTCGAACGCAGCGAGCGCGTCGTCCAACAGGACCACACCGGTCACTGACCCGACGGAGTGCTTCCAGTTCCCGAAGAGGGTCGTCGCGTCGTACCGGTTCTGGCTGGCGAAGAAACGGGACGCGTCCTGCATGTCAGCGGCGAGTACGGAAACGCCCCAGACGCCCGCACCGAGAACCGGCGCGTGAAAGCGGGACGTCTTGCGGACGCTGACGAGCACCAGCAGCGGGTCGAGCGACACGGAGGTGAACGAGTTCGCGGTGACCGCGAACGGCTGGCCGTCGAGAACGGTGGTGATAACCGTGACACCTGTTGCGAAACGCCCGACCGCCCGGCGGAAGGCGTCCGGATCGACGGCCACGCGAACACGCTACTCCCGTAGGGCACTGACACGTCCCCTCCGGCCCGGTCGTGACAACTGGCACATCCGAGCCCGCCGCACTTTCTCGGCGGACGCTGATATGCATCCCGTCAGGACCCGGGTCCTGACCCGGGTCCGGACCCGGGCCTGGAGCCGGGCCTGGAGCCGGACCGTGACGCCGGTATTGCTGACAGCCCGCGACGGGGCGAGCCGATCACCGCGACGACAACCGGAGCCGTCGCGCCGATGACCAGAAACAGATATCCGGCGGTACTCGCCCGCAAGAGGAGATCACCTTCAGGACGCGAGCTGGCGAACAACAACACGATCGGAATCCAGGCCGCAAGAACAATCATGGCGCCAAGGCGGGTGCCGGTGAGCCACCGCACCAGCATCGCCACCCCGACGTTTCCGACCAGCGCCAGGAACACTCCGGCCGACATCAGGATCCCGCCGGGACGCGGGCCCGCCGGGACGAGGAACACCCCGTAGAAACCGAGCGCGAGACCGGCCAGCCAGCCGAACGTGTAGGCCGACCCCAGGAAGAGTCGGGACGGTTCGCACTCGACACGACCGCTGTCCTGATTCACACCGAAGAGGTTCTCAGAGGTCGAGTCCGGCGAAGAGGTCGGTCTCCCGCCCATGCGGGCCGGAACCCGGTCCGCGCTCACCCCGGGTGAGGATGTAGTGCTCGGTACCCCAGGCCCGGTGGCCAATGCCGTCGGCCAGGGCGAAGAAGAAACCGTCCGTCGTCATCTGGGTGGCATGTGCCCGCATGGCCGCCACCTTCGCCTCAAAGTGAGCGGGTGAGGTTACTTCGGTGGTCACGACGTCGTCCGATACCGCCATCGGTACATCGTCCGCCGACTCCACACCGTCGAACAGTTGACGCCCGCTACCCGTCGAGCGGAAGTAGTCGATCCCAGCCTGGATCATCGACCTCGTGATCGCGGTCTGGTAGAGCTTCACCGGCTGCCACGGCGGCCCGGTGTCCGGGGCGAAGGAGGGATCCGCGGCCGCATCGAACGCCCGCACGGTCAACTCGTGCGCCCGGATGTGGTCGGGATGGCCGTATCCCCCGTTGCTGTCGTAGGTGACCAGCACCTGTGGGCGGACCTCGCGGACAATCGTGGCCAGCGCCGCGGTCGCCTCGTCGAGATCCGCGCGCCACAGGCAACGCGGATCGTCGTTTCCGGGCGTACCCATCATGCCGCTGTCACGCCACCGACCCGGCCCACCGAGGAAGCGATGATCGGTGACACCGAGCACCGCACAGGAGCGCGCGAGCTCGCCGATGCGGTACCCGCCGAGCTGGTCGCCCCGGTCCGCCCGCAGGCTGATCAGCTCCGGGACCAGCACCTCGCCCATCTCCCCGAGTGTGGCGGTGACGAGGGTGACGTGAGTGTCGGGATCGGCGGCGTAGGACGCCATGGTCACCCCAGTCCCGATCACCTCGTCGTCGGGGTGGGCGTGCACGAACAGCACCCGCCGCGCCGGCAGCTCAGCGGAGTGCGGCCCGGACCCGGTCTCCACAGCGGTAGCAGTCACATCCACGACCCTACGGGTCGGTACACGCACCGGTGACAGGGCCCGCCATCCACGCTCTGCGAGGATGAACGGAGATCGTTCGAGGAGGACGTCATGCTGACCGGCCTACGTGTGCGGAACTTCAAGAGCTGGAAGGACTCCGGCGACATCCGGCTCGCACCGATCACTCTGCTGTTCGGGACGAACAGCTCCGGCAAGACCAGCCTGATCCAGCTCCTCCTGCTCCTCAAGCAGACCGCCGAGAGTTCCGACCGTCGCCGCGTCCTCGACCTCGGTGACGCGAACTCCCTCGTCGAACTCGGCACCTTCAAGGACCTGATCCACAATCATCGCGCAGATTCGGAACTATTCTTCACAGTGGAGTGGAAGACCGCCGATCAATTCTGGCTCGAACAGATCTTTCCGGAAAACTTCGATCGCCTGGACTTCAGCGCATCAATCCTGCAGGACGCGACCCCGGGGATCGCAGTCAAAGAGTTTCACTACAACGTAGGCCAACAACATCTTTTCGCACGTCGCGACGAGATAGGCGGCCAGTATCACGCTGGACATTATTACAACAGCGAGACCCAGGGCCTCGGAGAACCCACCAAATTCTACGTATTTCCGGAAGACCCGCATAGATCAGCACCAGAATCGGAGATGTACTCCCAACTCGCGTTCGAGCTTCAAACCACTTTGTCGCGTATCTCCTATGTCGGGCCGATGCGGGAGGACCCGAAGAGGAACTACCTGTGGACCGGCGCGAAGCCATCCAATGTGGGAAAACGCGGCGAGCGCGCGGTCGAGGCACTGCTCGCGGCACAGATAACCGGGCGCACCGTTCCAGCTGGCACCGAAGCCGGTGACGACGGCGAGCCGCTGCCGCAGCGGGTCGGACGTTGGCTGCGAGACATGGGGGTAATCCACTCGTTCGAGCTGCGGGAGCTGGTTGCAGGACGCCAGATCTTCGAGCTGGTGGTACGGATGCGGCCCGACTCCCCCGAGGTGCTGCTGACCGACGTGGGGTTCGGGGTCTCCCAGGTGCTGCCCGTCCTCGTCCAGTCGTACTACGCCGAGACGGACAACACGGTCATCTTCGAGCAGCCCGAGATCCACCTGCACCCGGGTGTCCAGTCTCATCTTGCCGACGTCTTCATCGACGCGACACGGACGCGAGGCGTCCAGTTTCTGATCGAAAGCCACAGCGAGCATCTGCTCCGGCGACTGCAACGGCGTCTTGCCGAAGGAGTGATCACAGCCGAGGACGTCGCGCTGTACTTCGTCGAGTACGGGCCGGAAGGTTCGCAGCTCCGGGCATTGGAACTGGATGAGACAGGGAATATCAAGAACTGGCCTGCATCAATCTGTTACAGGACGTCGTCGCCCACGGTGGGCTGACGCTGGACGCACTCGGACTCATCGTCGCGGAATACGCCAGGCATCTGAACTTCTCCGGTCAGCCCGGCGTCGGTGACGCGTTCTTCCGCTGGGTGCAGAACAACCAGTACAACGACGACCACTGCACGCGGGTCGAAATCACGCCCGACGGCGAGGGCAGTTTCCTGGAATTCCCGACGGACGCCGCGCTTTCACGGTTCGATCCGGCCGACCGCACGTTCGTGGCGACCGCGATCGCACACGGCAAAGCGGAGATCGTGGTCGGCACGGACAGCGACTGGTGGCTGCACCGTGACGCGCTCGCCGCAGCAGGCGTCCCGATCAGGTTCCTGTCCGAGCGGTACTTCCGCGAGAAGTACCCGGCCGATCCGCGGTAGGCCGGGTACCCGTTCCTGGATCCGCTCAGTTGGCGCGGCGACGGGACCGGAGCTTCTCGCGTTCCGCCGCGGTCAGCGCGACCTTGCGCATCCGGACCGGCCCGGGAGTGACCTCCACGCATTCGTCCTCACGGCAGAACTCCAGGGCCTGCTCCAGGGACAGCTGCCGGTGTGGGGAGAGGCGCACCAGCTCGTCCCCGGTGGAGGACCGCATGTTGGTGAGCTTCTTCTCCTTGGTGGGGTTCACGTCCATGTCGTCCGCGCGCGAGTTCTCCCCGACGATCATGCCTTCGTAGACGTCGGTGGTCGGACCCACGAAAAGGGTGCCGCGCTCGCCGAGGTTGTAGAGGGCGTACGCGGTGGCCACGCCGGTGCGGTCGGCCACCATCGAACCCGTCGCGCGGGTGCGCAGCTCCCCGAACCAGGGCTCGTAGCAGTCGAAGACATGGTGCATCAGCCCGGTGCCGCGGGTCTCGGTCAGGAACTCCGTCCGGAAGCCGATGAGCCCGCGGGCCGGCACCCGGTACTCCATCCGGATCCAGCCGGTGCCGTGGTTGACCATCTCCTCGAGCCGACCCTTACGCACCGCGAGCAGCTGGGTGAGCGTCCCGAGGTAGTCCTCGGGTGCGTCGATGGTGAGCCGCTCCACCGGTTCGTGCCGCTTCCCGTCAACCTCCTTGGTGACGACCTGCGGCTTGCCGACGGTGAGCTCGAAGCCTTCGCGGCGCATCAGCTCGACCAGGATCGCCAGTGCCAGCTCCCCGCGACCCTGGACCTCCCAGGTGTCGGGGCGTTCGGTCGGCAGCACCCGGATGGAGACGTTGCCGACCAGTTCGGCATCCAACCGGTTGCGCAGCAGCCGCGCGGTCAGCTTCGTCCCGGACTTGCCCGCGAGCGGCGAGGTGTTGATACCGATGGTCATGCTGATCGACGGCTCGTCCACGGTGATCACGGGCAGCGGCCGAGGGTCCTCGGGATCGGCCAGCGTCTCACCGATCATGATGTCCGGGATGCCCGCGATGGCGATGATGTCGCCCGGTCCGGCTTCCTCGCCCGGCACCCGCTCCAGCGCCTTCGTGACCAGCAATTCGCTGATCTTCACCCGGTCGGTGCGGCCGTCCGCGCGGCACAGCACCACGCTCTGCCCACGGCGAAGCGTCCCGTTGTGCACCCGGCACAGCGCGAGACGGCCGAGGTAGGGGGAGGCGTCGAGGTTGGTGACCAGTGCCTGCAAGGGCGCCTGCGGGTCGTAGGCCGGCATCGGGACCGACTCAAGCAACACGTCGAACAACGGCTTGAGGTCAGGCGAGTCGGGGTTGTCGCCGTCCTCCGGCCGGTTCAGCGAGGCCCGCCCCGCCTTGGCGTTGCAGTAGACGATCGGGAATTCGATCTGGGTCTCGTCCGCGTCCAGATCGAGGAAGAGCTCGTAGGTCGCGTCGACGACCTCGGCGATCCGGGCGTCGGAGCGGTCCACCTTGTTGATGACCAGAATGACCGGCTGCCGGGCCTCCAGCGCCTTACGCAGGACGAACCGGGTCTGCGGCAGCGGACCCTCGCTCGCGTCGACCAACAGCACCACACCGTCGACCATGGACAGGCCGCGCTCGACCTCCCCACCGAAGTCCGCGTGGCCGGGGGTGTCAACGATGTTGATCGTGACGTCGCCGTGCTGAACGGCGGTGTTCTTCGCGAGAATCGTGATGCCCTTCTCGCGTTCGAGATCCATCGAGTCCATGACACGATCCGTGGCCTCGGCATGGTCACCAAAGGCGCCGGACTGCCGCAGCATCGCGTCGACGAGGGTTGTCTTGCCATGGTCGACGTGGGCAATGATCGCGACGTTACGCAGGTCGGCGCGGACGGACACGGTGGCGGACTCCGGTACGGACGTGGGGCAGCGGCCCCGGGGCTGGTGTTACTGGACAGATGGTGCTGAAATCATGACGTTGGCCGCTGGATCCGGCCCGACGGGACAGCCCAGGTGCCGGGCACGGGCAGCAGTAGATCGACCCGTTCCGGCTCGCCTCTGGCGAGGTCTGCCCCCATGGTACGGACCCGGGAGACCGCACCTTGAAAATCAACGGAAGGTTTACTTATCAACACCATCCGTTAATGTTACGTATCGCCCCATACCCCCGACGTGCCCGCCGCCAGCCTGCCGCGAAGATCTTCGACCAGCGGAACGTCAGGCGAAAGCCACGGTACGTCGTCAAGCTCGTGCGATGCGAGCCACCGCAACTCCGAATGCGCGATCGGACGCGGCTCGCCGTCGATGATCCGGGCGAACCACACCCGCAGCACCCAGCCGACCGCCGGCAGCGCGACCTCACCCAGGACCGCACCCACCTCGATGTCGACACCGAGCTCCTCGCGGCACTCGCGCACCAGCGCGCTCACCTCGTCCTCGCCTGGCTCGACCTTGCCCCCGGGGAACTCCCAGCCGCCGGCGAGCTCGGGCGGCCCGCGCCGGCAGCACGCCAGCACGCGACCGCTGGCATCAAGAAGTGCCGCGGCCACCACGACCCGCGAGATGCCTGCCGCCCCCATGACCGACCACACTGTAATGACGGGGAGTTTCCCGTCGCGAGGAGGGCCCGCAGCATCCGGGCGGCGACCACCGAAGGCGCCCGGCAAACCGGACGGAGGCCATTTCATGCCCACCAAGCTGGATGCGGACCGGGTTACCGAGGCGCTCGGCGAGCTACCGGGCTGGACCGGTGACACATCGACAATTGTGCGTAAGGTCACCATGGACGACGAGACCTCGGACGAGGCGATCGAGAAAATCTCGATCGTGGCGAACAAAATGAACCACCACCCCGTCGTCGACCGGGCGCATGATGTGACAACTTTCACAGTCTGGACGCATTCACACGGCGGCGTCACGGACCTCGACATCGTGTTGGCCTCCCGGATCTCCGACATTCTGCGTCAACACGGCATTGCGGACCCGGCGAGGTAGGTTCGCGGCCAGAAAATCAGTAACAGGTCCGGCGCACCGCTGATCAGCGGTGTGCCAGGCGCCCCATGAGCCGGGCTCGCCCACGCATCCCGGCGGTGACGCGTGCCGGCATTCGGAGCTAATCCGACAAAAGCTGGCAGACATACCACCTGGCACACCCCGGGCATTGCGATCAATCTCGCGGCGAGAGTCGCTCGACGCGATCGCCGGCGCCCCAGCTGTGCCCCAGCCGCGACCGTGCCTTCGGACCAACAAGGCCCTGACCTGGGCACCCCCCGAACAACTGATCGCAACTAAGTGATATGAATTATACATTCGAATTGATCTACCAGATATTTTGATCTTACGAAGGTCGCCCCAGCGTCAGGCTGGATCAGCGCGACGAGACATTCTCGGCTCGTGGAGGCTTGCCGTGCGGCATCGCATTCCGTTTGGTCGGCGGCCGGTCATGGCTGTTGTCGCCCTTGTGTTGGCCGCAAGCTGCGGCGGTGGCAGCGGCGACGCACCGAGCGCGTCGGCAACGACGGCCTGCTCGACTCCCGGGATCAGTCCGACCACGGCCAACGCCGGGCTGATCTTCCCTTCTTCGGGCCCCGCGGCACCGCAGTTCGCCGATTTCCGGGCCGGTGTCGACGCGAGGTTCGGAGTGGAGAACAGCAAGGGCGGCGTATATGGTCGCCAACTTGCCTACGACTGGGCGGACGACGGTTCCGACCCGGCCACGAACCGCGCCGTGGCAACCGGGCTCATCGAAAAGTCACAGGTCTTCGGCATGGTCGAGGCGAGCAACGTCGCCTCCGGTTCAGCCGACTACCTGCACACGAACGGCATCCCGGTGGTCGGTGTCTCGGCGGAAACCCTCTGGAGCAAGAACGACAACATGTTCACCTGGTCGAACTACCTCACGGACGGCCCGGCACCGACAACGTGGGGAACATTTGCGAAGAGCCAGGGCGGAAAGAAGGCCGCGGTGCTACGCATCGCGTTCAGTGAAGCATCGGCCACCTTCGCCCAGAAGATGGCCGAGAGCATGAAGGCTGCGGGCGTCGACGTGGTCTACACCGACCAGATCTCAGCGACCGGGACGGACCCGGCCACGATCGCCGCCAAGATCAAGAACTTCGGTGTCGACACACTCGCCGGGGCACTGACCGTCGACGCCTTCACCAACATCACTACCGCGGTCAACCGGGCACAGGTCCCGCTGCGGGTCTCGATGTCCCCGTCCGGGTACGACCAGGGGATACTCACCAAGTACGGCACCCAACTGGCCGGGACCTACGTGTTCGTGAACGTCGCACCCTTCGAGGAGAACCTACCCGCTCACAAGACGTTCGTCGCCGGGATGACGGCCTACGCCCCACAGCTCCAACCAGCGACACAGAGCCTCGCCCTCAGCGGTTGGATCAGCGCCGACATGTTCATTCGCGGGCTCCAGACCGCGGGCCCCTGCCCCACCCGCCAGTCCTTCATCAGCGGACTGCGGCAGGTCCACGACTACGACGCCGGCGGTCTGGTCACACCAGCCGCCGACATGGCGAAGTATCAGAGCGCCTCGCCGTGCTACACCTTCCTGCGGATCAACAACAAGGGCACCGCGTTCGACGTCCAGCAGCCGGCACCGTTCTGCGGGCAAACAGCCGCATCGGGTCAATAGTCGGGACAACCACCCGACAACCGGCGACGACGGGTGCCGGGAGTGCGGCGCACAGCCTCTCCCGGCACCGGCACGGCGACCAGGCTTCCGTCAACCAGCGGAAACAGGCTTGTGACCTGCACGGATACCGTCTGTTTAGACGTTGAAGCGGAACTCCACGACGTCGCCGTCGGCCATGACGTAGTCCTTACCCTCGATGCGGACCCGCCCGGCAGCCCGGGCGGCGGCCATCGACCCAGCCGCCATCAGGTCCGCGAACGAGACGACCTCGGCTTTGATGAACCCACGTTGGAAGTCGGTGTGGATGACACCCGCCGCCTCCGGGGCGGTCGCACCAATCTTGATCGTCCAGGCCCGTGCTTCCTTCGGCCCCGCCGTGAGGTAGGTCGCCAGACCCAGCGTGTGGAAGCCGATCCTGGCCAGCTGCGCCAGGCCGCTCTCGGTCTGGCCGAGGGCGTCGAGCAGTTCGGCGGCGTCGTCGTCGGGAAGTTCGGTCAGCTCGGCCTCGACCTTCGCGCACAGCACCACCGCGTCGGCCGGGGCGACCAGTGCCGCGAGCTCCTTACGCCGGCCGTCATCGGCGAGGACGTCCTCGTCCACGTTGAACACGTACAGGAAGGGCTTGGCGGTGAGCAGGAACAGCTCCCGGAGCGCGGCCCGGTCGACACCGGGCTCGGACGAGAGGGTGCGGCCCGCGTCCAGCACCTCCCGGGCGTGTTTCATGGCGACCAGCATGGTCTGCCTGCCCTTGTCGGCCCGCGCTTCCTTCTCCAGCTTGGGCAGGCGCGCGTCAATGGTCTGCAGGTCAGCGAGGATCAACTCGGTGTTGATCGTGGCGATGTCATCCGCCGGATCGACGCGACCGTCGACATGGACGACGTCGGGGTCGGAGAAGACACGAACGACCTGACAGACCGCGTCCGACTCGCGGATGTTGGCAAGGAACTTGTTGCCGAGGCCCTGACCCTCAGAGGCGCCGCGCACCAGCCCGGCGATGTCGACGAAGCTGACCGTCGCCGGCACCGTGCGGGCGCTGTGGAATACCTCGGCGAGCCGATCCAGACGGGGGTCCGGCACGCCGACGACGCCGACGTTCGGCTCGATGGTGGCGAACGGGTAGTTCGCGGCCAGGACGTCGTTGCGGGTCAACGCGTTGAACAAGGTCGACTTGCCGACGTTGGGTAGTCCGACGATCCCGATCGACAAGCCCATGACGTCGCAGTCTACGGGGTGGGCCGGCAGCGGCGGTATCCGGTCGGGTCGGGGGTCAGCCCCCGACCCGACGAGACGGTCGGGTCGAGCGGGCGCGCGACCGTCCGGCGCTCGCCAAAACCAGCTAAAATCGATAGTCAACCTACTTACAGACCACTGACAGACTACTGACAGACTACTGACAGGCCACGCCAAAGAGCTGTCGTGAGCACCCACGACGCGCGATCCTGGGTGGTGTGAGGGTTGCCGGGAGCCGGTTGTCGATGACAGTCGTAGCCGTTGTCGTGTGTGCGACCGCGGGTGTCGCCTGCGCGGGTTCCAGCGGCACGGGTTCGGGCCATACCGGCACCAGCGACGCGGCCCGGAATGTCACCGCCGCGGACACGCCCGGTCCCGCAGGCGCTACCACCGGCACGACGACCAGCCCTGCGACGACCAGCCCTACGACGACCGGCCCTGCGACGACCGGCACGACGGGCGGGGCCGATACGGGTCAGCCGGCCACGCCGGCGCGTTGCGCCACACCGGGCCTGACGCTGTCCACGGTGGCACCAGCCGGCGGAAGCGCCATGGGCCACCACGGTCTCGTCCTCGTCTTCAGGAACACGACGAAGAGCCCCTGCGCGCTCACCGGCTACCCGGGTGTCGCCGCCTCGGGCACCAATGGTCAGCACGCTGCGGACGCCACCCGCAGCAGCGTCGGCTCCATCTTCCCGCAAACGCCACGATCCCAGGTCGTGCTGGCGCCAGACGGCACCGCCTCCGCCGGCCTGGAGTGGACCGTCGTTCCCATGGGAACCCAGGGCAGTTGCCCGGACTACATCGGACTCACGGTGACGCCACCGGGCGAGACACGCAGCCTTCAACTGGCGCGGGCACTCAGCTTCTGCGGCGAGTTTCAGATCCATCCGCTGGTAGCCGGCGCCGACGCCGGCGGTATCGCCCAATAGCAACACTACGAGTAGCAGCACTACGAGCGACCATCTGAACCCACCCTGGAGCTTCCCGGCAGCCGCGCCCGCCGACGGCAGGCCGAAGGTCAGCCGAGAGCGCCGCCGGAAAAGTGTCGGACGTCCATGATTGCCTGTCCACCATGGACGTCGGGAGCATGCTGCTCTTCCTCTTCGGCCTGCTGCTGGGGGTCGCCGGCGGTTTCGCCGCGGGCCGCCGGGCCGGCGACATCCGCGTCGCGACGGCGACGGCCGAGCGCGACCTCGCCATCCGCGAGCGCGAGTTGCTGCGGCGGTCAGAAGAGACCGCCCGGGAGCGGGCGGCACTGGCCGAGGCTGATGTCGCGGGCATGCGTACCGCCCTGGACTACGAACGGCGATCCGCGGCCGAACGTCTGAGCCTGGTCGAGCAGAGCCAGCAGCGCCTGGCCGAGTCGTTCCAGGCCCTGTCCGCACGGGCGTTGGAGAGCGCCAGCCGTCAGTTTCTCGAGCTCGCCTCAGTCCGCTTCCAGGAGGCCGGCGCACACACCGCCGGAGACCTCGAGCAACGCCGGATAGCCGTCGAGCATCTGGTCAGCCCGCTGCGGGAGGTGCTCGGAAAAATGGAGCACCGGCTGGCGGACCTGGAGACCGCGCGCATCGAGGCGTACGCGACCCTCGTCGAGCAGGTCCGGGGCGTCCAGCAGGCATCCGAAGGCCTGCGAACGCAGACCGCCGCTCTGGTCACGGCCCTGCGCAAACCCCAGACCCGAGGGGCGTGGGGGGAGATGCAGCTCCGTCGGGTGGCCGAGGTCGCCGGGATGATCGCCCGCTGCGACTTCACCGAACAACCCACCGTCACCGGAGATGACGGCGTGCGGCGACCGGACATGGTCGTTCACCTGGCAGGCAACCGGACCATCATTGTGGACGCGAAGGTGCCCCTGGTCGCGTTTCTCGAGGCCACCGAGGCACCGGACGAGACCACTCGCGACGAACGGCTCGCCGCCCACGCGCGGCATCTGCGCGCCCATGTGGACGCGCTCGGGGCGAAGGCGTACTGGCGGCATTTTTCCACAAGTCCGGAGTTCGTCGTGCTGTTCGTACCCGCCGAGGCGTTTCTCGCTCCCGCGCTGGACAAGGACCCGGCCCTACTGGAGTACGCCGCCGGCAAGAAGGTCATCATCGCGACGCCCACCACCCTCATCGCGATGCTGCGGACTGTCGCCCACGCATGGACGCAGGAGGCACTCACCACCCGCACCCGGGAGATCTTCGAACTGGGCAGGGATCTATACACCCGTCTTGGCACCCTCGGCGAGCACGTGGACAGGCTCGGCCGTTCGCTCGGCCGGACCGTGACCGACTTCAACGCCGCGGTCGGATCGCTGGAGAGCCGCGTCCTGGTGCCGGCGCGCCGGCTTGCCGCAATGGAGGTGGTGGACACCGTGCTGCCGACACCGTCGCGGGTGGAAGCCGGCGTACGCGCCCTGTCCGCGGCGGAACTCGCCGGCAGCGCCGAGGAGCCACCGGTAACCAGGAGCGCCTAGAGCGCCCGGCAATAGGGACGCGGCGTCGCGGGGCCGGTCGATTGACGGCCGGATACCTTGCCTAAAGCTTCTAGATCTGCACCGAAAGTAATGCCAGCGGCTGTATCACAGGGTGACACAACTCGCCGGTGACACGCGGCCGAGCTCCGGGCGGTACCTTGCCCAGGTGAGCTCGCCGCCGCCTCGCCCGTCGGCCGGTCCCCCCGGCCGGACCGGGGGCCCGACTGGACAACGCGGACGGCTTCCACCGCGGCGAGGCGGCGCAGGAACGCCCACCGTGGTTACGGGCAGTCGGCGCGGCTTGACCGTGCTCGGAGCCGCGCTCCTGGTCCTCCTTGCCGGAACGACCGGGGCGGCCATCGACGTGGTCCTGGCCGGCTCTCTGGGAGTGGTATTCGGCGTTCTGTTCGTCGCCGGTTGCGTCCTGGCCGCCACCCGGGTACATCCCGACGACCTGCTCGGAATCGTTATCACGCCGCCGCTCGTTTATGCGCTGATCGCCATCGGTATCGGATTTGCGCACCCGGCATCCGGCGGCGTCGGTAGCGGCATGAAGAGCAAGGTAATCAGTATCAGCTCCGATCTGATCCTACGAGCCCCCGTGCTTCTCATCGGATTTTTCGCCGTCGTCCTCATAGCGACGGTTCGGGCACGTCACGCCCGGGTCGCCCGCCGCGACCGCGAGCGGGCGCAGAACCCCCCGGGGAATCGCCGCCGGCCGGCAGGTTAAGCCGATCACGACCCGGAGACGGAAGCGGAAGCGGTGCGAGCCCTCGGCAACGCCAGGGCAGCGGCCCACAGATATCCGGTACCGTTTCCAGTGTGCCGAGCAATGCGCCCCGTGAACCTCGGGACCGCCTGACCAGGTGGTGGGTCACCTGCCGCTGCGGCCATCTTCGTGACAATCATCAACATTACCGGCGTGGCTCTGACTGCGGACAGTGTCCGTGCCCGGCGTTCTCTCGCGTCCGCTCCCGCCGACGCGGCTGACCGGCCCGAACGACCCGAGCCGACCCCGAGCACAGCGGCTGCCACTGCCTGGGCGCCGACCGCCGGACTCACCGGTGGGGCGGCCGGCGACACGTTTTTCTTCGTTTTCTCCATCACCGTAGAAACAACTGGGAACCTCCGCAACATCTCCGCATCCCCGCCACGGGCCAGTAGGGCGCGGTCGGATCACGGTCGGATCACAGGAATTCTCGGCATGATTAAACAACACGAACACTCCGCGACACCCGCAGCCGTCACCCCTTGGCGATGAATCAACCACTAGCAGTGATGACATGTGGTACGTTCCCCGTGCCGAGATACGCGCTGTCCAAAGATGACGACAGCTGGTGGCACACGATCGCGGACGGCACAGACACGCACGAGGGGGCAACGGTGCACGGACGCAGATCCGAACGTCAACCAGACTTCTGCTGTAAATCAACTGTCGGATGGGCAACGCTCGCCCGGGAACTCGCCCGGTAACCGGCGACGGAACGCACGTCGTTTGTCGCGTCACCCGCGTCACGCGCGCCACAGGCGTCACGCGCGCCGGGCAGCTGGCGTCCGAAGCACGCCCCGGGAACGGAAATCTCCCACGACGGTACCGGCCGCCCGGCCGGTAGTAAGCACCCTGCAAAGACGTTTGTCTCGCGCGCCCGGAGCCAAGGGCATGCTCGCGAGACCGGTCGACTCCGCTACAACCTGTTTCCCCGTGGCCTAAATCGGAGGATATCCGTTGTTCGAGACGTTGCGGCGTCCAGTGGCCCCTCTCTCGGTTAGCATCGTTATTCCAACGCTCAACGAGGCGAAAAACATACCCGACGTCTTCCGCCGGCTGCCACCGGACGCGGAGATAATCCTGGTGGACGGCCGGTCCAGTGACGACACCGTGCGGATCGCATGCGAACTCCGCCCTGACACAGTCGTCGTGCACCAGACACGACGCGGTAAGGGGAACGCTCTTGCCTGCGGCTTCGCCGCCGCCACCGGCGACTTCATCGTCATGCTGGACGCCGACGGTTCGGCGGATCCCGGTGAGATCGCAGACTTCCTCGACGCCCTTCGGAACGGAGCGGACTTCGCCAAGGGAACGCGCTTCGCCCACGGCGGTGGCAGCGCTGACATCACCCGCACCCGCCGGCTGGGAAACCGCGGCCTGTGCGTCCTGGCCAATCTGTTGTTCCGCCGACGCTTCACCGATCTCTGCTATGGCTACAACGCCTTCTCCCGCGCATGCCTACCCGCGCTGGGGCTCGAGCCCGGCCGGCATGGCGGAGTTCGCCAATGGGGTGACGGCTTTGAGATCGAAACATTGATCATGCTGCGGGTGGCAATGGCTGGCCTGCGCATCACCGAGGTGGGCAGTTTCGAGCAGCCCCGTGTTCACGGCGAGTCAAACCTGCGAGCCGGCAGCGACGGGCTGCGGGTACTGCGCACGATCGTGTCCGAGCGGCTACGTCGGCACGACGTTCCAGTCGCTCGGGCCGCCGCGCACGGCACCGTCGTCTCCCCTGGTACGCCTGGTACGCCTGGTACGCCTGGTACGCCTGGTACGCCTGGTACGTCGACCGCGGGCAGCCCCCACCAGCAGGGCACCGGCGACCACCCCGACCTGGCCGGCACCACCTCGGCGAGCTACGCATGACAGCCGTCGACGGCCGGTCCACACCATGTGCGTCCGTCGTGATCTGCGCATACACCGAAGACCGGTGGGCGGATCTGGAACGGGCCGTGGCGAGCCTTTCGGCCCAGACCGCTCCCGCCCACGAAATCATCGTCGTCATTGACCACAACCGCGAGCTGCACCGACGTGCGGCAGCCGGCCTGCCCGGCGTCAATGTCATGGTCAACAACGGCCACCAGGGTCTGTCCGGAGCCCGTAACACCGGTATCGCGGCCGCCACCGGCGACGTCATCGCCTTCCTTGATGACGACGCCGAGGCTGAACCGGCGTGGCTGGCGCACCTGTTGGCTCCGTATTCCGACCCGACCATCGCCGGTGTCGGCGGGCTGGCCGAGCCCCGCTGGCCGTCGAACCGCCCATCATGGTTCCCACCGGAATTCGACTGGGTGGTCGGATGCAGCTACACCGGACTGCCCACGGCCAGCGCACCGGTCCGAAACCCCATCGGTGCCGGCATGTCATTCCGGCGAACGGTCTTCGATCAGGTGGGTGGCTTTACCGACGGACTCGGTCGCCTCGGTGCCCGACCGCTGGGCTGTGAGGAGACCGAGTTCGCAATCCGGCTGCGCGCATACGATCCGACCGCGGTCCTGCTTTACCAGCCGCTGGCGCGGGTAGGCCACCGCGTCACCCGGGAACGCACAACCTGGCGGTACTTCCGGGCCCGTTGCTATGCCGAGGGCCTGTCCAAGGCCGCGGTGGCCCGCAACGTCGGCGACAACGCGGCGCTGGCCAGCGAGAAGGACTACATACGCCGGGTTCTCCCCCGGGCGCTATACCGCGATCTCGGCGCACCCCGCCACTGGACGCGCGTGGGTGCGACCGTCACGGGTCTGGGAATCACCACCGCTGGATATGTCCACGGCCGGTACTTCCCATGGCGAAATTCCGGCAACGCGACCCGCGTCGCCGATTCGCACCGGAGCGCTTAATGATCCCCGTCCTGCTCTACCATGCTGTTTCCGACCATCCGCGGCCGGGTCTGGGCCGGTGGACGGTCAGTACCGACGCGTTCGACCGGCATTGTCACTTCATCGCGGAATGCGGCCGCACACCGATGACCGTGTCGCAGTACGCCGGCGCGCTGCGGGCCGGATCTCCATCCGAGGACACGATTGTCATCACGTTCGACGACGGTTACGCCGACACTTTTGCCGCGTGCCGGCGGCTGGCCGCGGGCATCGGGGCCGCCACTGTCTACGTGACGACATCGTGGATCGGCCAACCGGGAATGCTGCGCGAACAGGATCTGATCGTACTGGCCGCACTCGGCGTGGAGATCGGCGCGCACAGCCACACCCACCGACGCCTCGATGAGCTGGCCGGCCCCGATCTCGAAAACGACATCGTCACGTCGCGCCGCCACCTGACCGGCCGCACCGGCGCGCCCGTCGCCTCGTTCGCCTACCCGCACGGCAACTATGACCGGCGGACCCGGGCCGCGGTCGCCGAGGCAGGCTTCAACTCCGCCTGCGCGGTGCGCAACGCGTTGTCGCACGCGGCCGACGACACCCTGGCCATCGCCCGGCTCACCGTCGCGGCGAGCACCTCTGACGCCCGGCTACGCAGCTGGTTGGACGGGGACGGTCCGCCCGCGCCGGGTGGGGAACTGCTGCGCACCCGGGCCTGGCGATCAGCTCGCCGGATCCGTGCCCGGGTGCTGCAATCGCCGCCGCCGCCGGCGCCGGCGCCCGCGGTGGTCCGGGTCGCAGGAGATCCGCGGTGACGCGCCGGGTAGCCACCGATCGAGCCGACATCGGCACCGATCGAGCCGGTGCCGGGGCCGGACCGGACCTCCCCAGCCAGCGATCACCCGAGTGCTCCGGGCAGCGCGCCAGCCCGCCCGTCGCACGCCGCGATCGAAGTTGGTCGCCGTTTGCCGACGGCCCGGCCGCCCTGCACGAGGTCGAACTGTCCGGCCCCATCCCCGTGCTCACCGACGAGCGGCCGGGG
This sequence comes from Protofrankia sp. Cas4, assembly GCF_963555915.1. NCBI lineage: Bacteria > Bacillati > Actinomycetota > Actinomycetes > Frankiales > Frankiaceae > Protofrankia > Protofrankia sp. Cas4. The sequence continues at coordinate 66,014 of NZ_CAUVXL010000046.1, read as the reverse complement.
CGCGTCCTGGTGCGGCTGCACGGCCGACCGCTCGGGGTGGTTGCGGTATCGAGCGACCCGGCCGGCCCGGCCGGACTGCCGGCGCGCCAGCTCGCCGGCCTGATCGAGGACGCCCTGGGAGCACGGATCTCGGCCCACCTGCGTGCCGACGGTCTCACCGTCCCGCCCGTCCTGCCGCTCGGTGGGCTCGGTGGGCTCGGTGGGCTCGGTGGGCTCGGTGGGCTCGGTGAGTCGGATGTGTGTCGACCGGTGTCGCCGGGACAATCCGCGACAGTGGTCGTGACAACCTGCTGCGCATCAGCGGCACTGACCCGCACGCTGGCGGGCATCACCGCCCAGACGGTACGCCCGGCGGACATCGTCGTGGTCGACAACCGACCGCGTGACAGCGGGGTGCCGGCACTGCTGCGGCGGGCCGGGCTCGCCGACATCCGCTACGTGGCCGAGCCCGCCGCGGGACTCTCCCGCGCCCGCAATGCCGGTCTCGCCGCGATCTCGACGCCGCTGGTCGTGTTCACCGATGACGACATCGAGGTCGACCGCCGCTGGCTGGAATTCCTGCTGGCGGGCTTTGTCGACCCGCGGGTGGCCTGCGCGACCGGACTGATCATGCCGCTCGCGCTCGACACCGACGCCCAGGTGCTCTTCGAACGGTTCGGTGGCTTCGGGAAGGGCTTCGAACACCACCGCTTCGACCTTCGTGAGCATCGAGGGGACGACCTCCTGTATCCGTTCGCGGCCGGGGTGTTCGGCAGCGGCGCGAACAGCGCGTTTCGCGCGGACGTGCTGCGGGCCTTGGGCGGGTTCGACATCCGGCTGGGCGCGGGGACGCGTGCGCGCGGAGGCGAGGACCTCGACATGCACCTGTCGGTGGTGATGGCCGGACACGCCCTCGTCTACGAACCGGCCGCGCTGGTCCGCCATGCACACCGGCGGAGCCAGGCGCAGCTGCGCCGGCAGGTGCACGGCTACGGCATCGGTCTCGGTGCGATGGTCACCAAACGGCTGCTGACCCGGCCGCGGGAACGGCGCGAGCTGCTGCGACGAGCGCCGCACGGACTACGCCACATGGTCGATCCGAACAGCCCTAAGAACCTGGGCAAGCAACACGGCTATCCACGATCGTTGTCCGCCGCGGAGCTGGCCGGGATCGTCCGGGGTCCGGGTGCCTACCTCGCGAATGCGCTCCTGGACCGGCCGGCGCCAGCTGCCACCACAGGTGGGTCGGCATCGGCGAACAGGCTGATCTGGTGCGGGGAGGTCGAGCTGGCCGCACCGACAGTCATCCCGCCCGAGCCGCTCGACGCCGCGGGCGAGCCGTACCGCGAGGCCCGCGTCCTGATCCGCCTGCACGGCACACCGCTCGGCTTCCTGCATGTCGATCTCGACGAGGACGTCCTTGATGACGTGACGGTGCGGGCGCTGGCCGCCGGTCAGCTCGGCGACGCCATCCGCGCTCACCTGGACGCCGACGGGCTCGCCCAGCTGCCAGAACCGGCACCCGCACCCGCACCCGAACCGGAACCGGAACCGGCCCTGGCGCCCCCGATCACCGTCAGTCATGCATGCCGCCGGACGGTGTCGACCCCGGCGGTCAGTGTTGTGGTGTGCACCCGTGACCGTCCGACTCAGCTCGCCACCAGCCTGGTCTCGCTGCGCGCCCTGGACTGGCCCCGGCTCGACGTCGTCATCGTCGACAACGCGCCGACCGACCGTGCGACCCGGACCATGTTCGCCACCCATACCGCCGGCGACCCCCGGTTCCGGTATGTCGTGGAGCCGCGGCCAGGGCTTTCACGGGCGCGCAACGCGGGTCTGAGCGCCGCGAGCGGTGAGATCGTCGCCTTTACCGACGACGACGTGACCGTGGACGCCGGCTGGATCCGCGGCCTGGTGCGCGGCTTCGAGCGCCGGCCCGATGTGGCCTGCGTCACCGGACTCGTCGCCGCGGCCACTCTGGACAGCCCGGCGGAACGGTACTTCGACGCCCGCGTGTCATGGGCGACGAGCTGCCGGCCAACGCTGTTCGACCTCGATCGGTCCCGACGGCCGGGCCCGCTGTACCCGTACAGCGCGGGGGCGTTCGGTACTGGCGCGAACATGGCGTTTCGCCGCGATGCGCTGCGTGGCGTCGGCGGCTTCGACGCGGCCCTCGGTGCGGGCACCGCGTCGGCCGGCGGCGAGGACCTCGACGTCTTCGTCCGCCTGCTGCTGGCCGGACACGCCGTCGCCTATGAGCCGGCGGCACTGGTCTGGCACAGTCACCGGGCCGATCTGGATGCGCTGCGCCGGCAGCTTTTCGGCTACGGCACCGGGCTGACCTCGTTCCTCTTCAAGTACCTGCTTGACCCTGCCACGGCTCCGGGCCTGCTCGTCGCGATCCCCGCCGGGGTCGGTCACCTACGGGCGAGTCGGCGACGGACCGGCCGCAGGGTCACCGACACACCGTGGCGGCCACCGGCCGCCGGTCACCGCGCGGCCGCTCCAGCCGAACTGCCCATGCGCCGGCTCTGGTTTCACGAGCTTGCCGGGATGGCCGCTGGTCCGGCGTGTTATCTGCGGTCCCGCCACCGGGCAGCTCACGACCGGTCGACCGAGCGCCGGCCGACCGACGACCAGCCGGTATCACCATGGACGTGAGCGCACACCACGGCCACGGCCACCGCGGCCCGGCCGACCGGGAACGGGCCCTGGTACGGACCGCGAACGCGTTGATGACCACGACCGTGGCAACATCGGCGCTGGGCGTGGCCTTCTGGGTCATCGCCGCCCGGCTGTGCCCGCCCGCCCAGATCGGACGGGACACGGTCCTGGTGGTTGTCATGCAGACGATCGGGGCTGTCGCCGATCTCAACCTGAACGCGACGCTGCCCCGGCTGTTGCCGATCACACCGGGCCGGCGGCGGATGGTCGGGCTCTCCTTCGGTCTCGGCGGCACGGCCGCGCTCATGATCGGCGGAGCGGTCGTCCTGGTCGGGCCGGCGGTGTCCAGGGGGCTGGGCTTCCTGCACGCGGACCCCGGCCTCGAGGTGCTGTTTCCGGTGGCCGCGGCCCTTTGGACGCTGTTCGCCCTGCAGGACTCGGTGCTCGCCACGGTCGGTCGGGCCGGTTGGGTCCCGGTGGAGAACACCGTGTTCGGGCTCGCCAAGATACTCCTATTGATCATCTTGACCCGAATGGGCAGCTCCCACGCGGTCTTCCTCGCGTGGGTCCTGCCGATGGCCGCCCTGACCGTGCCGATCGGCAGCTGGCTGCTGCGCCGCGGGTTGGTCGACGGCCCGCGCAGCCGTACCCGACGCCCGGACAAGCCCGCGCGATCGGCGCTACTGCGCTTTCTCGCCTGGGACTACGGGGCGCTGCTGGCCGCGCAGACCGGCGTGGTGGCGGTACCGCTCGGCGTCCTGGCCTGGTGCGGAGACGACGCGAACGCATCCTTCTCGGTCGGGTTCACGATTGTGTTGGCGGTCGAGTCGCTTGTCCTGTCCGTGGGCCTGTCCCTGACCATCCAGGCAGCCAGCGCCGTGGACACGGCCACGGCCCTCACCCGGTCGGCGTTGCGCCGATTCGGACCCGGGTTACTGGCGGGCGTGGCACTGGCGGTGATCGCGGCTCCGCTGCTGCTCGCCCCGTACGGCCGGACCTACGTCAACGGCGGCACCACCGCGCTGCGGCTGCTGCTCGTCGCGAGTATCCCGCAGGCCGCGGTGACGCTGCGCTGCGTGCTGTGGCGCCTGGACGGACTGAGCCGGCGCAGCTGCGCCATCCAAGTCATGTCACTGTTCGTGCTTTTCCTGACACTCTTCCCGCTGACCCGGTGGTGGGGCACCACCGGGGCGGCGTCCGCCTGGCTCGCCGCGCACAGCGTGGGCGCCCTGCTCGTCGCTCCCGGTCTGGCACGCCGGATCACCGCCCGCACAACGCCCACCGGATGCCTGCCCACCGGCGGCCAGCCCACCGGCGGCCAGCCCACCGACGGCCAGCCCGGCCCGACCCCCTCGCCACAGATCCCATCCGCGGGCGATCCGCGTGACCTGATGAACACAGGAGCAGACACGTGACCGAACCGCGGCGTCGATGCGCGGTGGACTGCGCCCTGCTGGCGCTTGCCGTGCTGACCCTGCTGGCGGCCGGCACCGGCACGCACTCACCGGTGCGGACCGTGCTGGCTCTGCTGGCCACAGTGCTGCTGCCCGGCGCGGCAGCACTGACCACGCTCCGTTTGGACGATGTCCTTACGTGGCTCGCAGTTACGGTAAGCGTCAGCCTCGCTACGCTAACCCTCGTGGCGGTGGTCACCATCGAGGTCGGCTGGTGGAACCCGGAGGCGCTCCTGAGCTGCCTCGGACTCGCATCCAGCGGCGTGCTCGCCTGGGATCTTCGGCGAGCGCTCGGCGAACTGTCCGCGACGGCCCCCGAACGGCAGCGGAGACACCGGGGATGACCGCCAACCCGCCGATCCACACGTTGACCCAACCGTTGGCGTCGGTCCCGCTCCCGAGCACGACCACGACCACGACCACGACCACGAGCACGAGCACGACCACGAGCACGACAGTTACGGGCTCGACAGTTACGGGCTCGACCGCTGCGGCCCGGAATCTGGGCGGGCTCACACTGACCATGACGGTGGGCACCACCGGCATCATCATGTGGGCGACGTCCCTTGGCGGCATCCGGATGGACTCCCTCGGGGACTACGGCCTGCCGCCGGCCCTGCCCGTGCGCTGGTACGCCGGACTCGCCCTGCTGGTCATCGGACACGCGGGCGCGCTGTGCCAGCGGCGGTCGAGACCGTGGTTGCTCGCCGGTTTCCTCACCGCAACCGTGGTCGTCCTCTACGGGACGGTGCCACTGTGCGCGGACGTTCCACACTACCCATGGGTGTACAAGCACATCGGCGTCGTCCGGTACATCGACGTACACGGCAGTATCGACCCCGGAATCGACATCTACCATCGGTGGCCGGGATTCTTTGCGGTCGCCACGCTGTTCGGCCGGCTCGCCGGTCAGCGCAATCCGGTGACATACGCGGCCTGGGCCGAGGTCTTCTTTCCGCTCGTCCAGGCCGGCATAGTCGCCGCGACCGCACGGACCCTGACCGGCCGTACCCGCACCGCCGCCATGGCCGCTTTCCTTTTCGTCGTCACAAACTGGGTGGGTCAGAGCTATTTCGCCCCGCAGGCATTCGGGCTCACAATGGGCCTCGGTCTGTATCTGGTCGCGCTGCGGTTCCTGGGCACCCGGCAGCCGACCGTCGAGCTCACCGCGGTTACCGGGAAAGCCGCGCGACGGACGGCCATCACGATCATCTGCATGCTACAGGCAGCGGTGGTCGTCAGCCACCAGCTCACTCCGTACCTGATCGTCGCCGGAATGGGCGCATTGAGTGTCGCGGGATACCTCCGGCCACGGTGGCTGACACTTGTGCTGGCCGGACTCGCCCTGGCCTGGCTCGCGCCGAACCTCGGTTACGTCGAGCACAATTTCGGCCTGCTTTCCGGAGCGAACCCGGTTGCCAACGCCACGAACGCGCACGTCCACGAGTTCTCCCCCCAGCCCGGAAAAATCTTCAATGCGCGCGCCGGGTACGCACTCACGGCCTCCGTGTGCTTGCTGGCCATCATCGGCGCCTGGCGTGGCCTGCGCCGGGGGGAACGCGCGGTCGGGATCGCGCTGGTGCTCGCGGTGGTCCCCGTAGGGATCGTGTTCGCCCAGAACTACGGCGGCGAGGCGTCGCTGCGGGTCGTGCTGTTCGCCCTGCCGTTCGCATCCGTTCTCGGCGCCCTCGCCCTCGAACCCACCGACGGCGGATGGCGCCTGCGCCAGATGCCATCGGTCAGCATCGTGACCGGCGCTCTGGTCGCCATGTTCCTGCCCGCGTTCACCGGGCAGGAGGAAATCAACATCATGACGCCGGATACCGTCCGGGCCGCCGACTACTTCGACACCCATGCCGCAACGGGGTCTGTCCTCCTTCTCGCCGGCCCCGACTTTCCCCTCCGGTACGGCCCGAGATACCCGGAATTTCGGAGTCCAGGAAGTGATGACGACCCCAACCTGCTGCACGCGGTCAGGTTCCGCAACCGCCAGCTGGGCGCGGCCGACCTCGACGATGTCGTCGCGGTGCTGCGGCAGTACTCCACCCATGGGTATCTTGCGTTCGCGACCTCGCAGGACGTCTATGCCGATGTCTTCGGGCTCACGCCACCGGGAGCGTTGAACTCCCTGGAGGACGCGGTCGCGCGCTCGCCACGCTTCCAGGTTTTCTTCACCAGCCCGACCGCCCGCATTTACACCTACCAGGCAAACCGGTGATGACGGTCGGGCTACCGGCTCACTCCGGGAGGCGCCGGCAACAGCAACAGCAGCAACAGCAACAGCAACAGCAACAGCAACAGCGCGACTACCGAAATCCGCGGCAGCGGGGCCGACACCGGGCGACGCGCGGAAACACGGTTTCGGCGAATGCCGTCCCTGAATGGCGGTCCCCACGAACCCGCGCCCCGCGAACGGCCACCCGGCGCGGTGTCCTCTACCGCAGCGTCCTTGACCGCAGCGTCCTGTACCGCAACGGACTGGCCCTGGTCGTCAACAGCGGGGTGTCCTCTCTGGTGGGGAGCGGGTACTGGATACTCGCCGCGCGCAGCGCCACCCCGGCCACGGTCGGTGAGGTCACGGCCCTGGTCGCAGCGCTCAGTGCCCTGTCCACCCTCGCCCAGTTCAGCTTCGGCAGCGCGTTCGCGACGTTTCTCCCGAGCGCCGGGACATCCGCCCGAGCCCTGGTACTGATCGGCTATGGCGTGGCGAGCGGCGCAAGCCTGCTCCTGGGCACAGTGTTCGTGCTGGTAGCCCCCAGGATGAGCCCGGCCCTGGCAGTGCTGGGACGCCCCGGCGCGGCGATCGGCTTCACCCTGGCGGTCGCGCTATGGTCGATCTTCTCTTTGCAGGACAGCGTGTTGACAGGCCTACGTGCCGCAGTCTGGGTGCCGATCGAGAACGTCGCCTACAGCACCACCAAGCTCGCGACGCTGGCTACGCTGGCCGCCCTCGGGCAGTGTGGTGCGCTCGGGCTCTTCGGCTCGTGGGCGCTGCCACCTGTGGTCTTCATCGCGGGCGTCTCCTGGCTGCTGTGGACACGTCTGCTTCCACCGGCCAACGCCACATCGGCCGGGCCCAGAACCAGACCCAGACCCAGAGCCGCCAGGCTGCCGATCGGGGCTACGGCGGTGTTCCGCTTCCTGTCCGGTGACGCCGTCGGAATGGTCTTCGCCCAGATCGCGACGACCTTCCTGCCGGTACTCGTCGTGGTCCGGATGGGTTCAAACGCCGGCGGCGCGTTCGGCATCGCCTGGATGCTGACGGTGTCGGTCGACCTGATCACAGTCGGCATGGGGATCTCGCTGACCGTCGAAGGCGCCCAGCCCGGCGCCGACGTCGACGCCCTGCACAGGGCCTTACTGCGCCGGGTCCTGCCGGTGGTAGCGGCGGTCGGCGCCGCCGGCATCGCCGGGGCTCCACTGATCCTAAGGATCTTCGGGGCGACCTACGCCGAGCAGGCCAGCACCGTCCTGCGGCTGCTGCTCCTCGGCGGTATGGCCCGAGCCGTGACCGTGCTGGCCGTCTGTGCGGCGAGGGCGCGGCGCCAGGTCGGCCGGATCGTCATCCTGCAGGCCATTCCCGCGGTGCTCGTGACTACGGGTACCTGGCACTTCGCCAAGCCACTGGGGCTGGCCGGTGTCGGTCTGGCCTGGGCTGTCGCACAGAGCGTCACAGCGGTGGTCGCCGCCGCGCTCAGCCGCCGATCGCACCCGGCCAGAGTTCACAACAACAGAATCCGCGACAGTGGAGAAGAGGATGACCTTCATGCGTATGGCCGGTCGTGACCGTGCCTGGATAGGCCGGCGGCACATCATGCTCGCCGGCCCGGCCGAAATGCCGGACGTGACCGCGGTCCGGGTCGCCGCGGAGCAACTGTTCACCATGAAACCGGACCATCGGCTGTTCCGCAGGCTCGACCCGAGCTCGACAAAGTGGATACCGACCTCGGCGGGTGACATACGCCGCCACTGCGTGGCGACTATCGTTCCGATGGACGATCCCGATCAGGACGACCTCGCCGGCCATATCGAACGCCTCTACACATCCGCGGTGCCGACACTGCCGTTCCAGATCTATGTCGGACGTCGGTACGCGGCACTGTCGATGGCCCATTGCCTCGGCGACGGCTGGTTGAGTACCAACGCTTTCCCCGCCCTGCTGCGCGCCGGCCTCGACGGCGACCCACCGGTGGCGCTGACCGGGGATGAGACGGCGCTGCCGCTGGCGCGGGCGCTCATCCGCTTCTACGGTCGTGATCCGCGCCGCCTACTGGCGACGGTGCGTGATGCACGGTCCAGTCCGCCGAAGAGCGCAGCTCCCGCCCGCACCGGGCGGATGCCGGCGGCGGCAGCCGGGAACGCTCCAAGCCGACCGGCCGACGCCGCGCCGGCGGTTGTCGCACGACGCAGCCCCGGGTCGACGCTGGCCGACATCCGCAGTTGGCGCGACGCGCACGCCCCCGACTCGACCAGCGCCGCCGTCCTGTTCGCCGCGGCCCGGGTCGCGTTCGACCGCTGTGGGCTGGGACCACCCGCCGGTGCCGGCGTGTTCACGCTGATCGACAACCGGCGCTTCCTGCCGGCCGACGCGACCGTCGCCGGCAACTTCGCGGTGGGTCTGCACATGGCCCCGGTCAATCCGGTCGATCCGGTCGCCATCAGCCGGACACTGCGCCAAACGGTCACATCTGGTCGATCTCTGGCCACGCTATGTCTCATTGCCGTGCGCGGGTATCGACAACGGCTGCCAGCGGCATCGCTACCGACCGACGCCCACTCGCCGGCACATCCGTGCCTGGTGCTCAACCACCTGGGACGGGTGCCGCGCTTCGAACAGCTCAGCTGGATCGGCGGATCGGCGGGCGGGGATCCCGGCCCGGATGCCCCCCAGGTGTACTCGGCGTCCACGCCCGGGGGCAGCGACGTCATATCCGTGAAGTTCGTCGAGCTACGCGGCGCGGTGTCGGTCACCGCCACCTTCCACCCGTCGAGCTTCCCCCGGTCCGCTGTGGCCGCCGCGATCGACCTGCTGTGCGCCGGCCCGCTTGACCTGCTGACCGATCCGGGCCGCACGGTCACCGGCCCGTCGTCGGTGTCAGGAACAAACCGGTGACCACATCCACGACCGTCCTGGACCCAGCGACACCGCTGGCGCCGCAGGTGCCGATGGTGCCCCTGGCGCCCCTGGCGCCCCTGGCGCCGGAGCCGGAGCCGGCACGCTGCCGGGTGCTGGTTGTCGAGCAGGGTGAGGGAGTCTGGGGGGCGCAGCGTTATCTGCTGCGGCTCGCGCCGCTGCTGCGCGACCGTGGCGTCGAACAGATCCTCGCGGCCCCTGCCGGCAGTGCGACGGCCGCGGCATGGCGGGCCAGCGGACTGTTGCACGTCGTGCTGGCCGCGCCCGACGACCGCGGGATACGCACACCGGCCGGCCGCCTCAGCCCGGCCAACGCGGTCCGGGAGCTTGGGCGGACCGCCGTCCTCGCCCGACGCACCGCCGCACTCGCGCGCCTGCTCGACGTGGATGTCGTGCACGCGAACAGCCACTGGTCCCATCTGGAATGCGTGCTGGCGGGTCGGCTGGCCAGCCGAGCGGTTGTCCTGCACCTGCATGAGGAGAACGAACCGGATCTGATCGGGCGGCTGCGGGGTCTGGCGGTACGCGGCGCCCAGGCGTCGGTCGCGGTCAGTGACGCGGTGGCGGCGTCGTTGCCGCCCGAGGCAGCCCGCCGTACCCAGGTGATCCGCAACGGGGTGGACACGGATGCGATGCGCCCGGGAGCCGCCGACCCCGAGATACGTGCCCAGCTGGCGGCCGATCCGTCCGCCCCCGTGGTACTGGCGCTGTCCCGGCTCGACCCGCGCAAAGGCGTGGACACCGTCATCCGAGCGGTAGCCGCGCTACCCGGGCGATTCGCCTGCACTCAACTCGCCGTCGCGGGCACGCCGAGCCTCGATCCGGCGCACGCGGGGACGCTGCGCGAACTCGGAGCCAGCCTGCTCGGCCTGCGGATACGTTTCCTCGGCCCGCGCACGGATGTCGCGGACCTGCTACGGGCGTGCGACGCCCTGGTGCTCGCGTCCAGTCTGGAAGGTCTACCGCTGAGCGTTCTGGAAGCACAGGCCTGTGGAACACCGGTTGTGGCGTTTCCGACAGCCGGGATTCCGGAAATCGTGACGGACGGCGTGACCGGGCTGCTCGCCCGCACGGGGGACGTCGATGATCTCGCCCGTCGCCTGAGCGAGCTGCTCGGCGATCCTGCTCATGGCCGGCGGATCTCCGCGGCTGCCCGCGCGAACGTGCTCGCCCGCCATACCCTCACCCAGCAGGCCGACAACCAGGCGGAACTGCTGCACTGCCTGATGGCGGCACGGCACCGGGCCGGGCCGGGGCACCGGCCATCCAAGCAATAGGCCCCGGGGCCTTGCTGGCCAAAGGGCGTGCGAGAAAACCACGATCGCACGCCCTTTGGCCGGCTAGGCGCTGGCCGCCCGCTCCCGGGCCCGGATTTCCCGGCGTAGCTCGGGAGGTAGTGCGAACAGTAGATGCTCCTCGGCCGAGGTCACCTGCTCGACATCGTCGAAACCGCGTTCGGCGAGCCAGGCGACAACCTCGGTGACCAGCTCCTCAGGAACAGAGGCCCCACTGGTCACGCCGATGGTCTCGACCCCGTCGAGCCAGGCCGGATCCACCTGGCTGGCGTCGTCCACCAGGTAGGCCGCGGGCACCCCGTGGTCGAGGGCGACCTCGACCAGACGCACGGAGTTCGACGAGTTCGGCGACCCGACCACAAGGATCAGCTCAACCTGGCTCGCGATCTCCTTGACCGCGACCTGGCGGTTCTGGGTGGCATAGCAGATGTCGGCACTCGGCGGCCCCTGCAGCAGCGGGAACCGCTCACGCAGCGCGTGCACCGTCGTCTCGGTCTCGTCGACCGACAGAGTGGTCTGCGAGAGATAGGCGACTCTGGACTCATCGCGAACCTTGACAGCCGCCGCATCTTCCACGCCGTCCACCAGGTGGATGCGGTCGGGCGCTTGGCCCGTGGTACCGACAACCTCCTCGTGACCTTCGTGGCCGATGAGGAGGATGTCGAAGTCCTCCTTGGCGAATCGGCGTGCCTCGCCGTGAACCTTCGTCACGAGCGGGCACGTGGCGTCGATCGTTCGCAGTTCCCGGGACCTCGCCTCCTCATGGACGGACGGTGCGACACCGTGGGCAGAAAACACCACGGTCGCCCCGGCAGGAACCTCGTCCGTCTCGTCCACAAAGATCGCGCCCTTTGCCTCCAGCGTCTTGACGACGTGGGCATTGTGCACGATCTGCTTGCGCACGTAGACGGGAGCGCCGTACAGCTCCAGCGTCTTCTCGACCGTCAGCACCGCTCGGTCGACACCAGCGCAGTACCCGCGCGGATTGGCCAACAGGATCCGCCCCATGCCCGGAAGTCTACGCGGCCCGGCACCTGCTGGAGGGCCGAACGATAACCGTCACACGCCGGCAACCTGCACGGACACCGGGAGCGGTTTGTGCATGGATCGACGGTTGAAGTCGTTACGGTGGCCCGGTGGCACTCACCTCCTCGCCGGAGCAGCCGCTACCGGTCCGCACGATTTCCCGGGCGATCGGGGACTGGGTCAACCGGCTTGGCCGCGTATGGGTGGAAGGACAGCTCACCGAGATCGTCCGCCGGCCCGGCCTCGCCACCGTCTTCCTCACCCTGCGCGATCCCGTCGCCGACGTCTCGTTGCGGCTGACCTGCCCGCGAGCCGTGTGCGAGGCGATCGGCGCCGGCCTCGTCGACGGCGCCCGGGTGGTGGTCTGGGGCAAGCCGTCCTTCCACCCCGCCCGGGGGACCCTCGCGCTCGCCGTTGTGGAGATCCGCCCGCTCGGAGCGGGCGCCCTGCTGGCACGGCTTGAACAACTTCGCGGCCTGCTCGCGGCCGAGGGGCTGTTCGCCGCGTCCCGCAAGCGCCGACCGCCCTTCCTCCCGCGAGCCGTCGGACTGATCACCGGACGGGCGAGCGCGGCCGAGCGGGACGTGGTGGAAAACGCCCGCCGCCGCTGGCCCGCCGTGCGGATCGTGCAACGCGAGGTGGCGGTCCAGGGACCGCTCGCCGTCGGGCAGGTCATCGACGCGTTGCGTGAGCTCGACCGCATCCCCGAGGTGGACGTCATCGTCATCGCCCGGGGCGGTGGGTCGATGGAGGACCTGCTGCCGTTCTCCGATGAGGCGTTGATACGGGCCGTGGCCGCGGCGACCACCGCGGTGGTGTCCGCCATCGGTCACGAGCAGGACGCGCCCCTGCTCGACTTCGTCGCCGACGTCCGCGCGTCCACTCCGACGGACGCGGCAAAAAGGGTCGTGCCGGACGTCGCCGAGCAGCGCGCGCTGGTGGTCACTTTGCGCGACCGGTCGCGGCGGGTCATCGAACATCGGCTGAACCACGAGGAACGCGGACTGGTCGCCCTGCGCAGCCGGCCCGCCCTGGCCGCTCCCGGACGCGAGCTCGACCGGCAGGTCGGGTACGTGAGTGAGCTACGGGCCCGCGCACGACGCGGCGTGACGCACATCCTGGATCGGGCCGAGGGTGAGCTGGCCCACGCCCGCGCCCAGATGCACGCGCTGTCACCGGCTGCGACCTTGGACCGGGGATACGCCGTGGTCCACCGGACCGCCGACGGCGCCATCGTGCGCGACCCGGTGCAGGTGGATGCCGGCGACGAACTGACCATCCAGGTTGCCGCCGGGTCCTTCCCCGCAACCGCCGGTGCAGGTCCCGCGCAGGCGTCCCCAATCGCCGGTGGCTCTAACGGCTGAGGCCCTCGACGACCGTCGCGAGGTCCGCGTGGATGGCCTCCTTGACCGCGGCGGGAGCAAACGAGTGATCGACGCCAGCCGCAGCCAGATCGGCAACCTGACGTCGGGTCAGGCCCAGGCTACGCAGCGCGTGCAGGTACTCGTCCCGCAGCGTGGTCCCGAACATCGGCGGATCGTCACTGTTGAGGCTGACCGGCAGGCCCAGTTCGATCATCCTGGGCAGCGGATGCGCCGAATAGTCGGTGACGACCCCGGTGCGCAGGTTCGAGGTGGGACACACCTCCAGCGGAATGCGATGTGCCCGCAGGTGATCGACGAGGGCCGGGTCGTCACAGGCGGTGATGCCGTGACCGATGCGTTCGGCGTGCAGGTACTCCAGGCAGTCCCAGATCGTGCGCGGCCCGGTCGTCTCGCCGCCGTGCGGGATGCGGTGCAGCCCGGCGTCACGCGCGGCGGTGAACACCTCGGCGAACTGCGGCCGGGGCACGCCGACCTCGGGTCCGCCCAACCCGAGCGCGATCACGGACTCACGGTGGTTCAGCGCGAACTCGATCGTGCCCTCGGATGCGGGACGCAGATCCATGTCGGGCAGGCCCGGAATGTCGGTGATCCACCGGATCTGGATACCGGTTGCCTCCTCGGCTTCGCGGCGGCCCTGCTCGACGCCTGCGAAGACCTCGTCGGCGTCGACACCGCGCTGGATGTGCAGGAACGGCGTGAAGGTGATCTCGGCATATCGGACGCCCTGGGCTGCGAGCCCCAGTGCGGTCTCGCGGGCCAGGAGCGCGAAGTCGCCGGCATCGCGCAACACCCGGACAGCGGCCAGGTAGACCTCGATGAAGTGGTCGAAGTCGCGGAACTCGTAGAACGTCGCCACCCCGTCGAGGTCGGTGGGCAGATCGTCGACGCCGTGGCGGCGGGCGAGGGTGAGCAGGGTCTGCGGGCGCATCGACCCTTCAAGGTGGACATGTAGTTCCACCTTGGGCAGCGCGTCGACGAACTCCTCGTCGGTGGGCTGGTCGATGGTGCCCTCTCGCGCATAACCCTGTCGCGCATCGCCCTCTCGCATGTCCCGAGACGATTGCCGACCGTCCCCATCCCCGTCAAGCAAGATCGCAGCAACAGTTGTGGATCAGCGCGGAACTGCCCGACTCGGCTGTCGGGGTGGGCCGCGTAGGTTCGCTGTGTCCCCGGTGACGCCGGTTCGCCGCGGTCGACTCCCAGGAGGTATCGGTGGCAGGTTCGCAGGATGCGCCGGCGACACACGAGGCTCCGCAGACGTATGAGCGGGCCCGGGCGGAGCTGGAGGATGTCGTCCGCCGGCTGGAGGCCGGCGGCATCACCCTGGAGGAGTCGCTGTCACTGTGGGAACGCGGTGAGGCGCTCGCACGAGCGTGCCAGTCCTTCCTGGACGGTGCCCGCGCCCGCCTCGACGCCGCTCAGTCCGAGGCGGCCCAGCCCGACGCGGGATAGGCCCCCGGGTCAGCCCACATCCCACAGCCGCACGGTCCTGTCGTCGCCGGCACTGGCCAGGGTGCGACCGTCCGGGGCGAACACCACCGCCTTCACCCAGCCGGTGTGGCCGGTCAGCGGCGGACCGAGCGGACGGGGGGCGGACCGTGCGGTGATGTCCCACAACCGCACCGTCGCGTCCTCGCCGGCACTGGCCAGGGTGCAGCCATCCGCGGCGAACGCCACCGCCCCCACCCGGCCGGTGTGACCGGTCAGCGGCGGACCGAGTACGCGGGGGCTACGGGCGGCGTGGCCGATCAAGGGGGCGAGCAGGCGGGGACGAGGAGCGGTGATGTCCCACAGCCGCACCGTCCTGTCGACGCCGGCGGTGGCCACGGTGCGCCCGTCCGGGGCGAACTCCACCGACCACACGTCGCCGGTGTGGCCGGTCAGCGGCTCACCGAGCGGGCGGGGACGGCGTTCGCTCACGTCCCACAGGCGCACCGGGCCGGTACCGCTGAGGTCAGCACCGGCGCTGGCAAGGATGCGGTTGTCCGGCGAGAACATCACCGACCGCACCGGGCCGATGGAGCCGGCCAGGGGCGGGCCAAACGGACGGGGAGCGGACCGGTCGGCGACATCCCACAACCGCACCGTCCCGTCCCTGCCCGTGCTGGCCAGAATCCGGCCGTCGGGCAGGAACACCACCGACCACACCCGGTCGGTGTGACCGGTCAACGGCGCACCGAGCGGGCGGAGGCGACGGGCGGTGACGTCCCACAGCCGCACCGTCCGATCGGCGCTCGCGCTGGCCAGAATCGTGCCGTCCGGGGAGAACACCACCGCCTCCACCCGGTCGGTGTGGCCGCTCAGGGGTGGGCCGAACGGACGGGGAGCGGACCGGTCGGCGACATCCCACAACCGCACCATCCGGTCCGCGCCGGCGCTGGCCAGGATGCGGCCGTCCGGGGAGAACGCCACCGAGATCACCCAGCCCGTGTGGCCGGTCAGCCGCTGACCGAGGCTGCGGGGGTCGGGAACGGGCATCGGCTTGCGGGCCGCCGGCTTCTGGACGGGCGGCTTCTGGACGGGCGCAGGCTCGGGCATCTTCACCGTCGGGGCCGCCGGGGCAGAAGCCGCGACAGCCTTCTTGGCGGGGGCTGGCTTTGTGGCAGCGGCCGGTGTGGCCGGTGTGGCCGGTGTGGCCGGTGTGGCCGGTGTGGCCGGTGCGGCCGGTGTGGCCGGTGCGGCCGGTGTGGCCGGTGTGGCCGACCCGCAGTCCCACAGCCGCACGGTCCTGTCGTCGCCGGCGCTGGCCAGCGTGGCGCCGTCCGGGGCGAACGCCACCGACCACACGGTGCCGGTATGGCCGGAAAACGGCTTACCGAGCGGACGGGGGGCGCCGGGATCAGCCACATCCCACAACCGCACCGTCGTGTCGATGCTGGCGGTGGCCAGCCTTCGACCGTCCGGGGCGAACGCCACCGACCGCACCTGGTTCGTGTGGCCGGTCAGGGGATCGCCGAGTGGACGGGGAGCAGCCCGGCCGGTCAGCTTCCACAGGCGCACCGTCTTGTCACTGCCCGCACTGGCCAGGATCGTGCCGTCCGGGGAGAACGCCACCGACAGCACCCGGTTCGTGTGGCCGGTCAGCGGATCGCCGAACAGGCGGGGATCGGACGGGTCGGCCACATCCCACAGCCGCACGGTCTTGTCGTTGCCGGCGCTGGCCAGCGTGGCGCCGTCCGGGGAGAACGCCACCGAGAACACCGAGTCGGCGTGACCGGTCAGCGGCCCACCCAGCGGGCGGGGTGCGGTCGGGTCGGCCACATCCCACAACCGCACCGACTTGTCGTTGACAGCGCTGGCAGTGGCCAATGTGCGGCCGGCCGGGGAGAAGGCCACCGCGAGGACCGCGTCGGTGTGGCCGGTCAGGGGCTGGCCGAGCGGACGGGGGCTGGACGGATCGGCCACATCCCACAACCGCACCCTGCGGTCGGCGCTGCCGCTGGCCATGATCGTGCCGTCCGGGGCGAACGCCACCGACCGCACCTGGTTGAGATAGCCGGTCAGGGGATCGCCCAGCGGGCGGGGATCGCAGGGGTCGGCCACATCCCACAACCGCACCGTCTTGTCGCCGCCGGCGCTGGCCAATGTGCGGCCGTCCGGAGCGAACGCCACCGAGAACACGGGGCCGGTGTGGCCGGTCAGCGGTCGGTTGAGCGGCCGGGGGCCGAATGCCGGCGCGACCACCTTCGCCGCCGGTGCGGGGGCCTTCGCCGCCGGTGCGAGCACCTTCGCCGCCGGTGCGGGGGCCTTCGCCGCCAGTGCGGGGGCCACCGTCGGCGCTACCGCCAGGGCCGCCGGTGCGGGGGCCTTGGCGGGCGGTGGCACCCGGGCGGGCAACCCGCAGTCCCACAGCCGAACGGTGAAGTCCGCGCCGGAGGTGGCGAGGGTGCGGCCGTCCGGAGCGAACACGACCGCGTTCACGATGCTGGTGTGGCCGGTCAGCGGCTCGCCGAGAGGGCAGGGTGCGGCGGGATCAGCCACGTCCCACAACCACAGCGCCTTGTCATCACCGGCGCTGGCCAGGGTGGCGCCGTCCGGGGAGAACACCACCGACCGTACCCGCCCGGCGTGACCGGTCAGTGGCTCACCGATCGACCTGGGGACGGACGGATCGGTGACGTCCCACAGCCGCACCATCTTGTCGCCGCCCGCGGTCGCGAGGATCCCGCTGTCCGGCGAGAAGGCCACCGACCACACCTTGGCGGTGTCACCGGCCAACGGCTCACCAAGTGGACGCGGGATGGACCGGTCCCGCACATCCCACAACCGCACCACCACCGAGCCGTCGCCGGTGGAAGCCAGCATGCGACCGTCCGGAGAGAACGCCACCGCGTCCACCCGGTCGGTGGGAACGGACAGCGGTTCTCCGACCGGACGGGGAGCGGACGGGTCGGCCACATCCCACAACCGCACGGTCCTGCCGTTGCCGGCGCTGGCCAGCGTGGCGCCATCCGGAGAGAACGCCACCGCACGCACCCGACCAGCGGGACTGATCAACGGTTCACCGAGCAGGCGGGGAGCGGACGGGTCGGCCACATCCCACAACCGCACCGTTTTGTCGTCACCGGCACTGGCCAGGATGCGGCCGGCCGGGGCGAACGCCACCGCCCGCACCGGGCCGGCATGGCCGGGCAGCGGCCCACCCAGCCGGCGGGACGCGGACGGGTCGGCCACATCCCACAACCGCACCGTCGTGTCGTTGCCGGCGCTGGCCAGGATCTGCCCGTCCGGGGAGAACGCCACCGAGAACACCGAGCTGAGGTGACCGGTCAGCGCAGGGCCGAGTGTGCGCAGGCCGGGAACCGGCGCCCGCCGGACAGGCTGCGGAGTCCGATCGGCGGGCGCCGGCTGCGGCGCCGGCTGCGGCTGCGGCTGCGGCTGCGGCTGCGGCTGCGGCTGCGGCTGCGGCTGCGGCTGCGGCACGCGAGCGATGGGCGGCGGTGGGTAGTCGGCGGCCTCGCGGATGTCGTCGTCGAGGCGCAGGCCGACGCCGGAACGGGCAGTCCACCGCGGGCCGTAGACGAGGCAGGCAGCGCGGGCAAGATCGAGGGCGAATGCGCGGGCCGACGGCTGGCGTGCGGCCGGTTTCTTGGCCAGCGCCCGCATGACCACCTCCGCGACCTGGGCGGGCACCCCGGCGGGCGGTGCGGGGATGGTGTCGAGATGGTGCCGCAACTGTGCGAGCAGCGGCAGTGTGGGGTCGAACAGCGGCGCCCCGGCGAGCAGTTCGTACAGGAGCACACCGAGCGCGTACAGATCGGTGGCCGGCCCCAATCGGCCTTCGAGGATCTGCTCAGGCGCCATGTACTGGGCCGTCCCGATGATCCGGCTCGCGGTGGCCGCCGACCCGTCGAGGAGTTTCGCGATCCCGAAGTCGGTCACCTTCACCAGGCCGGTGGCGTCGAACAGAATGTTGTCCGGTTTGATGTCGCGGTGCAGCACGCCCTGGGAATGTGCACAGGTCAGCGCCTGCGCGACGGCCAGGGCGACCGCGCAGGCGCCTTCGGCCGGTAGGCCTGCCCGCCGACTGGTCAGAGTCCCCCCTGCCAGCAGCTCCATCACGATGAGGCACAGGCCGTCGTCCTCGACGTAGTCGTGGACCCGGACCACATGCGGATGATCAAAACTGGCGAGCAGCCGCGCCTCCGCGGCGAAACCGGCAGGGGCGTCCTCCTTCGCCGAGGACAACACTTTGATCGCGACATCGCGTTCCAGGTGGCGGTGCCGGCCCGCCAGGACATGCGCGAACCCGCCGGCACCCAGCCCGGCGCCCAGCTCGTAATGGGGTAATGCGGCGGCTATCCGCTCCCGGTCAACAACAAACATGCGCAGGTGGCAGCCGGATAACGACGATCCCGGACCCTACCAGTACAAACCCGCCCATCATCCCCCCTGCGCACTGTGGTGATTCTTACCATCACCAGCCGGAGTCAGGCTCACACCGACATGGTGGGTGCGGCAGCGCCCGGTGGGACGGGGGTCTGCGGGACGCCGGCCCGCCAGTCCTCGGGAAGTTCGGCGGGGAAGATCCGGCCGCTGCGGGTGAGGATCACGCTGGGGGCGAGTTCGACCTCGTCACCGGGGTGGAATCGCCGGTCGACCTGGGGAGGCAGCTGTTCCCAGGGCCCCAGCCGCCCCCGCTTGTCGACGGTCCGCATCCGGGAACCGTAGCTGCTGACGTCGCGGAGCAGGACCAGTCCCTGCTGGAGCGAGACGACCACGTGCTCGCGGCTGACCGTGGCCGCGGCCTCCGGGTCCAGCAGACTGATCAGCGCGATTCCGGGGTCGGGGTAGCGTCCCACCGGCGTCACGGAGTCCTCGTCCAGGGTGTAACGGGCCACGCAGGTGCCGTTGATGACGACCTTGAGTTGGGCGGTGGCGGGCCGCGGGCCATCGTCGCGCAGGGGTACCCGGTGCTGCTGGCAGGTGGGTACGCCGCGGTGCATGCGGGGTAGGAGCACCCGGTCACCGCTGTGAATGTCATAGAGCGAACAGCGCCGTTCCGGGCAGCGCCAGGCCCGGGTGAGCACCTCGATCAGCGGGGTCCGGTCGGGGCCGAGCAGACCCTGCTTCTTGAGTGCGGCGAGCTCCTCCCGGCGGGAGATCTGGGCCGGTGTTCGGACGCCCATATCCAGCGGGACGAGTGTGACGGTGCCGCCAGGCCCGGGTGTGGGCTTGAGGAACTGCGAGGTGTTCCCCTGGATCCAGGCGTGCTCGGTGCGGTAGGCGTCGTAACGGTCACCGGTGATGACCGGGACGCGGGTCATACCGGCGATCTCAAGAACCCGGTCGTCCGCGTCGGGGACCTCCTCGACCAGACCGTCGGCAACCCAGCGACGGAGCCGGCCGACATCCGTCTGATCGGTGAACTCCCTGCTGCCGCCCAGCAGGCTGGCATCGGCGATCAGATAAACGCGGACGTCCGGGTCCCCGGTAAGTGTCACCAGTGCCGCCACCACGAGGTCGAGCCGAGGCAGGGACCGCAGGCCCGGCCCCCCGATCGACCGCTCCCGCACGATGTTGGAGAGATCGACCAGGTAGTCGGCGCGGTCCGCCGAGGTCACCAGGTTGTGTTCCATCAAGCCCCCGTACGGCTGGCGTGTCTGGTGAGCACCAGCCTACGAAACGCGTTCAGGAGGCGAAGGCCGGGGTGTTGCGCCAGGTGGTGACCGCATCGGTGAAGTCGCGGATGGCCGGGTCGGAGGCGAACGGGCGGGCGTCGGTGAGGATGAGGTCGAGCCGTCTGCCGACGTGCGCGGTCTGGAACGGGGTGGCGAGGTCCAGCCCTTCGAGGGCGAGCGCCGAGACACGTGCCGGGTCCGGATCCTTGCTGCGGATCACGGCCATGGCCTCGTCGAGGCGGACGTAGGAGCGCTGGTGTGCGCCTTCCGCTTCGGCGAGCGGGGTGACCAGGGCGTTGAACTCCCGGACGTCGTCGGGCCGTCCCAGGTAAGCGAAGGCTGTCGCGGCGGCCGACCCGAAACTGACCGGGTGGTAGGAGTCCAGGTCATGGACGATGGTGGCGTGTATCGGGCCGCGCTGTTGCGGGGTCAGGGATGCGACGATCGCCCCGGCTTCGTCAATCGCGGCCACGGCACCGTCCGCATCGCCGACCTCAGCTCTCGCCCAGGCCACACCGTCCGTGAGGAGGATCGCCCGCTGCGGCCCGGACGGGGCATAGCGCAATCCGTCGAGCGCGTACTCCTCGGCGCCACGGGGGTTGCCCGCATAGTCCTCGACGATCCCCTGCATGTACCGCGTCCACGCCATGAGCTGCGGGTCCTCCAGCAGCTCACCGCGGCGGAAGGCTTCGGCGAGGGAGAGCCGCGCGGCATCCGTCTGGCCGGCGTTGTTGTGCACCCAGCCGCGCAGGCCGGCGCCGATCCCGGCCTGGCGCCACAGCCGGGCCTGGTCGGCGGGGCGCAGGCTGAGCTGCCCGAGCGCGTCGGTGACCTGCTGCATCTCGGCGATCCGCCCGAGCAGCACGGTCGGCGGGGTTGTCGGGTAGTCCGCGACGATGCTTTCCAGTTGGGCGTCGACGAGGGCCAGCCCACCCGAGCCGGAGGCGGTCCTGTCCAGGGCCAGCAGCCTGTCCAGCGGGGTGAGCGCGGATGCGACCGCCACCCCGGCGACCGTCAGGCCGGCCCGTTGCGGCAAGTGCTTCGAGGAGATCCCGGCGGTTCGTGGCAGCCTCCCCGATCAGCCGCTGCACAGACATGACAGGCGCGCCATCGTCTGTGAGCGCGATGGTCTCTTGCGTCGTTGTTTCGCGCGTGGCCTTCTCATCGTGCACGCCCTGGCCCGCCCTGTCGCGCGCCTTTGTCAGGCGGTGTGCGGACGCAGGGAGGCGGCCAGGGTCCCCAGGTCGGCGGCGGACGCACCGCCCTCGCCGCCGCCGTCGGAGACGATCAGTACGACATCGCCGACCTGGCGGGTGAACGCGAGGTGGCCGGCATCGTCCCGCCTTTCCTGCCAGGACTCCCCCGCCAACCGTGCGATCCCCGTCACCGGCCGGTCGCCCAGGACCCGCACTACCGCGTCGGCCGCATTGCCCTGGTTGAGCTGGGCGTACGTACGGTTGCCCGGACGGTCGACCACGTAGCCGATGCGCAGCTCGACCACGTTCGCGCGGGACGCACCGGGTGGCGGCTGCGTCCGGATCGACGTGGCCTTCCAGTAGCTGGGCAGACCCGCCGGTTCGGCGACGTCAAACGGTGCCGAACGCGCGAACGCGGCCAGCGGGGCGGCCGTGTCCACCGCACTCACCGGGTCCGAGCCACCCCTTGGCATGAACAGGGTGAACAGCGCCACCCCAAGCATCACAACACCGAGGGACAGCACCATGTCCCGGATCGTTTCCTGACCGCGTCGTCGTGCCACCCGTCCATCCTGACGTCCCGTCCCGAGCCGGACCCGACGGGGCAGCCGACCCAAGGGCCAGGGGCGGGGCTGGGGTGGAGTGGAGTGGGCCA
Organism: Protofrankia sp. Cas4; assembly: GCF_963555915.1. NCBI lineage: Bacteria > Bacillati > Actinomycetota > Actinomycetes > Frankiales > Frankiaceae > Protofrankia > Protofrankia sp. Cas4. Next base: position 44,105 of record NZ_CAUVXL010000046.1, on the reverse strand, counting down.
ACTAACAGGACGCCGTGCGGCCCAGCCACACGCGCAAAGGCCGACTGGCGATAAACAATGGACGAGCGTCCGGCACGCCCCCTCCGCGTGCCGGACGCCCTCCTCCTGCGTGGCACCTTCGTTCTCTGGTGCCGCCTTCGTTCTCTGCGGCACCGTGGTTCTCTGGTGCCACCTTCGTTCTCTGTGCAGTTCGACGCACAACCGACGACTGGCGTTGCGTCGGCACCGGCGACCGTGGTGTCAGACATCCGACACCCGATGGATCAACCACAGGCCAGGCGGCCTCGCAGTGGTACGCCCCCGACCGGCCGGGCGCTGAGATCGGCCGTCACACCGCCGGTGGGCGCACGGACGCGGGTGCAATTACGCTCGGATGCGTGGCAGCAGACAGCAACCTTCCTGATCCTCTCGCGGTCCAGGGGCAAGCGCCCGATCGCAACCTCGCTCTCGAGCTCGTCCGGGTGACCGAGGCGGCTGCGCTCGCCGCCGCCCGATGGGTCGGGCGCGGCGACAAGAACGGCGCGGACCAGGCCGCCGTCGACGCCATGCGGCGGCTCGTCGGCACGGTGTCGATGCGCGGGATCGTCGTCATCGGTGAGGGCGAGAAGGACGAAGCCCCGATGCTCTTCAACGGTGAGGAGGTTGGGTCGGGCGAGGGTCCCGAATGCGACGTCGCGGTCGACCCGGTGGACGGCACCACGCTCACCGCCAAGGGCATGAACAACGCGATCGCGGTGATGGCCGTGTCCGAACGCGGGTCCATGTACGACGCGAGCGCCTGCTTCTACATGGAGAAGCTGGTCACCGGACCTGAGGCCGCCGCCGTGGTGGACATCACAGCGCCCGTCGAGGACAACATCCGCGCCGTCGCCAAGGCCAAGGGCGTGCATCCACGGGATGTGACCGTCGTCGTCCTGGAGCGTCCGCGCCACGTCAACCTGGTCGAACAGATCCGTGCGGCCGGTGCCCGGGTGAAGCTCATCTCCGACGGGGATGTGGCCGGCGCGGTCATGGCCGCGTCCGCCGACACCGGCGCCGACCTGCTGCTGGGCATCGGCGGCACCCCTGAAGGAATCATCGCCGCGTGCGCGGTGGCCTGTATCGGCGGTGTCATCCAGGGACGGCTCTGGCCGCGGGATCCCGACGAGCAGAAAAGGGTCTTCGACGCCGGCCACGACCCCACGCGCGTTCTGACCACGCGCGAGCTCGTGAACAGCGACAACGTCTTCTTCGTCGCCACCGGCATTACCGACGGCGAGTTGCTGGCCGGGGTCCGCTACCGGCCCGGTGGGGCGAACACGTCATCCCTGGTCATGCGATCGCGCAGTGGGACGGTCCGCCGGGTGGACAGCCAGCACCAGTTGACCAAGCTCCAGGCCTACTCAACGGTGCCGTTCTGATCAGGGCAAGGACCCTGAGCAGCCCAACGGCTCCGGGCAAACCGCCGGCACCAGGTGAGCCGACGGCGAGCTGGCCGACGGCGGTGTTGCCGCTCCGGGCGGGCGCCTGGGTGACGCGCGTCGTCGTCGCGACCGCCGCTCGGCTGGACAGACCCGGTCCGCACGGACGCGCCACCCAGGTCACCACACTGCCCGACGCCGCCCGGTGCTTTCTGCGTCATCCCCGGCCACCGGTGCTGCTGGGCACCGTCGGGAGCCTGGCGACCGTGCGGCTCGCCCGTGGACGCTTCGGGCGGGCCGATGTCCTGGTCGCCGCGTCGATGGTGGCCATGCAGCCGTTCGTCGAATGGGCGGTCCACCGGGAGATCCTGCATGCCCAGCCGACCAGCCCGATCGGCCGTGCCTTCTACCGGACCGCCGGCCGGGGGCACGAGCAGCACCACCGTGACCCGACGAGCCTGGACACGATGTTCGTACGTCCGCAGGAGGTGCTTGGCGGCGGCACGATCGCCCTTGCCACAGCCGTTTTCGGATCACCTGGGGCGGCGACCGCGGCGCTGTGCACGGCGGCGGGCCTACTCGCCTACGACTGGACCCACTTCCTCATCCACAGCAGCTACCAGCCTCGAAGCAAAATGTACCGACGGCACTGGCGCAACCACCGTCTGCACCACTTCCGTAACGAGCGCTACTGGCTCGGAGTCACATCGAATATCGGCGACATCGTTCTGGGAACCAACCCGCCACGTGACGCGGTTGCGATCTCACCGACGGCAACGCGCGCACCTACCCGGTGAGTTGTCGCGGAGCCGCCCATATCCGCACCTGGTCGACGTACATGGTGACTGTCGCGGGTGTCTGGCTGGTCCGGCACGGGATCGCGGAGGTACAGCCCTTGTCCAGCTGCAGGGCCAGATGCATCGCAGACGTCGACGGGATCGGGTTGAACGCACCCGCGGTGCTCGGCGCGCTCACCGTCCATTCCGGCACACCGTTGAGATAGAACGTGATCGATCGGGGCAGCCACTCGACCGCGATCGTGTGCCACTGGGAGTAGTCGCCGGGCAGGTAGTGCCACTCCACATGATTGTTCGATCCGTTGTGGACGAAGCTCGACGCACCCTGGCGGTTTCCGTTGATCGCTTCTAGCAGGTCGATCTCACCGTCGGTGGGCCAGTGGCCGGACGCCGGCCACAGCAGCACCACCCCCGAGTAGCCATCCCCACGCTCAACCCGGACGCGGACCTCCCAGCGCCCATACCGCAGGTCGGTCTTGCTGGCGATCCCACCGGACAGATCCCGCCCGGCGGCGTCGAAGCCGCCGGTAAGACGCAGCGTGCCAGCCGCGACCGTGGCCCGGGCCGCCGACCGTGGGAAGGCAGCCGCGTTCGGGCTGTCATAGACCCACCAGTTTCGAAGGTCGACACCCTTGCCGTCGAACTGTTCGACGAACAGCGGGGCGCCCCAGGCCGCGACCGCCGAGGCCGATCGCGGGTCGGCGATACGCGCCGGCCCGCCGCCGAGCACGGCGGGGTCCGTGCACGCCGTGGCAGCACTGAACGCCACAACACAAGCCGCGAGCAGCGGCAGGACAACGCGGGGCCTGGTACGCATCTGAGGGCAACCCAACATCCGGGCGGGTCAGGCCCCCACTGACCCGCGCAACCGGCTTTCCTGTTGCCAGCGAACCTAACACGGAAAGTAATCAGTCGGACGCGAAACGCTTACGTTGCGTGACGCGAATTGCCGGTCACCGGAGAGCACCCACATAGCACCGAAGACACCCGTTCTGCGGACGAACCCCGCTGAGGATGGACACCATTCAGCCGTGACCGTATTCCTGCGCCCCGACCGTATGCCGCCGGGTGCAACGAGCTCTGACCGGCTGGCCGGTCGCAGCATTCCGCGGGCCATTGTGCACACCGACCTCGTCAGTCAGGCTATTTCCTGGATGCACCTGGATGCACAGAACCGGTTCTTGTAATCGTCTCCGGGGTTTCCCGTCGTGCTTTGTCCGGACTACCTACCGGGGCCGGTGGTACGGACGGGTGCGTCGCGCTGCTGACCTTTCAGCGACTGGTCCGGGTTCCGGGTGGGAATGGTGGTTGCGTCGGCGCCGGGGTCGCTGGTCGCAGGACCGCCAGTCGGGGAACCGCTGGTCGCGGGGTCGCCGGTCGCGGGGTCGCCGGTCGAGGAGCCGCTGGTCGGGGACACGGACGCGATCGCCCTGCGCCCGGCAAGACCCAGCGCTCTGGCGAGGGGCGGCCCGGCGGCAGCCGACACCATCGCGACCGAAGCATCCAACGTGCCCGGGACGGTGACCGAACTACCGCCCGGTACAGCCGAATCCCCATGCCCACACGCACTGGTGGCCGACACTACGGCCAGAGCCGCGAGGCACGCCAGCAAACAACGGAGACTGGAACGCATGACCGCCGCCATCTCACCTGTCCAGGCGGCCGACCCAGTCGTTACCGCGAAGCTGTTCCCCGCGTTACCATTCTCCGCGTTATCATTTACCGCGTTACCATTCACCGCATCGATGCCAACGATAGCACCAGACGATGCCGAACCCGGGGAGATCTGTGCGACGCCGGGAACGACAACTGCCGGACAGTTGTTCCAGTGTCCACCCCACCCGAAAAGGCGTGATCGCGCCGTTTTGACCAGCCAGCCGAACAGTGCGAACGGATAAATAATTTGGCCTACATGTGTCCGGTCGATGATTCATGAACGACACATCGGGTCACCAACCCGGTCGGCCTGAGCAATTGTGATCGATCTCATCATGATCAATACCATCTACCCGCCGACGCCTCCGTCAGTGGCCCGACCGGCGCGCCCGGCACACTCCCGGCCCACTCCGTGCCCACGCGGCGGATGGCGGCTCCGATCTGTCCGGCGGATCTTCGATCACGTGGCTCGGCCAGGCCCTAACCTCCAGGACGGAAGGTAGCCGTCGAACGGGTAACGACCGGTGGGAGCGGGAGCACATGAGCGAGCAGGACTACCGCATCGAGCACGACTCAATGGGCGAGGTGCGGGTGCCGGCCACAGCCAGGTGGCGGGCGCAGACGCAGCGTGCGGTCGAGAACTTCCCCGTGTCGGGCCAGCGGATCTCCCGGGCCCACATCGCCGCGCTCGCCCAGATCAAGGCAGCCGCGGCGACCGTCAACGCCACGCTCGCAGTCCTGGACCCGGAGATCGCCGCTGCGATCTGCGCGGCCGCCGTGGAGGTCATCGACGGGCGCTGCGACGAGCACTTCCCGATCGACGTATTCCAGACCGGCAGTGGGACGTCGTCCAACATGAACACCAACGAGGTGCTGGCGACGCTCGCCACCGAGCGGCTCGGCCGGCCGGTGCACCCCAACGACCACGTCAACGCCTCGCAGTCGTCCAATGACGTGTTCCCCTCCTCGATCCATGTCGCCGCGACGCAGGCGATCGTCCACGACCTCATCCCCGCGCTTGCCCATCTGGCCACGTCGTTGGAGCGCAAGAGCGTCGAGTTCGCCGAGGTCGTGAAGTCCGGGCGCACGCACCTGATGGATGCAACGCCGGTGACCCTCGGGCAGGAGTTCGGCGGATACGCGGCCGCGGTCCGCTACGGCGTGGAGCGCCTGCACGGCGCACTGCCGCGGATCGGTGAGCTGCCGCTGGGTGGCACCGCTGTGGGCACCGGCATCAACACCCCGCCGGGCTTTGCCGCGGCGGTCATCGAGCAGCTGGTCGCGTCCACCGGCCTGCCACTGTCGGAGGCACGCAACCACTTCGAGGCCCAGGCGTCCCGGGACGCTCTGGTCGAGGCGTCCGGTGTGCTGCGGGTGATCGCACTGTCCCTCTACAAAATTGCCAACGACCTGCGGTGGGCGTCGTCGGGTCCGCGCGCGGGACTCGGGGAGATCCGCCTGCCCGACCTCCAGCCAGGATCCTCGATCATGCCCGGAAAGGTGAACCCGGTCATCCCCGAGGCCGTGTGCCAGGTTGTCGCGCAGGTCGTCGGTAACGACGCGGCCGTTGCGTTCGGTGGCTCCGCGGGCAACTTCGAACTGAACGTGATGTTGCCTGTAATCGCGCGGAACCTGCTTGAGTCGATCCATATCCTGTCCACCATCAGTCGACTGTTTGCGGACCGTTGCGTGGACGGCATCGTGGCGGACGTCGAGCGCTGCCGGCGGTTTGCCGAGTCCTCTCCGGCCATCGTGACGCCGCTCAACCGCTATATCGGATACGAAGAGGCCGCCAAGGTGGCCAAGCAGTCCCTGGCTGAGGAGAAGACGATCCGGGAGGTTGTCCTCGAACGCGGCTATGTGGCCGCCGGCACACTCACCGAAGAGCAGTTGGACGCCGCGCTGGACGTCCTGTCAATGACTCACCCGTAGAAACCCCAAGGCCTCCGAGTGCGCGAAAAACATGATCGCGCACTCTTCGGCCACACGACTCACCCGTAGAAACCCCAAGGGAGATATACCCTCGCCGATTTCCGGTCCGAAACATTTCCTCCGGGTCAGCGCCCGCTCGGACCCCGCACCGGTGCGATCACAGCGGCCGGGAAGGCGCCGGACCGTTCGTGGCCGGCGAACGGCGGGGGCCGTGGAAGACCCCCCAGCAAGCCCCCACGACCCCCGCACCCGGTTCAACGACACGATCCGGCGGAGGTTACGGGCAGTCGGAAGATTTTTTCGGCTGCGCCGGACGGATCCCCCCGCCCCGACCCGTGAACACCGAGCGCGTCCATGTCATCACCCGAAACGGGCTGTGCTGCCCGCCGGTGCGAAGGACCCTCGCGAAGAAGAAGTAACAACCTGGCGATTGAGGTGTCGCGGGCCTCCCGGCCGGATAGCCTCACAGTAATCGATCGTGGGGCTTTTACGTGAGGAGGTGACGATGTACGATTACGACCTCCTCGTCATCGGGTCGGGTCCGGGTGGGCAGAAAGCGGCTATCGCCGCCGCTAAGCTGGGCCGTCGGGTGGCGATCGTCGACCGTCGTGACATGGTCGGCGGAGTCTGTATCAATACCGGCACAATCCCGTCGAAAACGCTGCGCGAGGCTGTGCTCTACCTCACCGGCATGACTCAGCGGGAGATGTACGGGCAGAGTTACCGACTCAAGGACGACATTACGGTCGGCGACCTGTCCTCACGCACGCAGCATGTCATCGGACGTGAGATCGACGTCATTCGCAGCCAGCTCAGCCGCAACCGGGTCACCCTGCTCATCGGTACGGCGAGCTTCATCGACGCGCACACAATCAGCATCAAGGGTACCGACGAGGTCGACGAGCGGCGGGTCCACGCGGAAAAGATCATCATTGCGACCGGAACGCGGCCGGCCCGGCCGGACACGGTCGACTTCGACGGCCGCACCGTGGTCGACAGTGACCAGATCCTGGCCCTCGACAAGATTCCCGGCTCCATGGTTGTGGTCGGTGCCGGTGTGATCGGTATCGAGTACGCATCCATGTTCGCGGCGCTCGGTACGAAGGTGACAGTGGTCGAACGCAGGGACCGGATGCTCGACTTCTGCGACGTCGAGGTAGTCGAAGCTCTTAAATATCATCTGCGAGACCTTGCCGTAACATTCAGATTCCGCGAGTCGGTGGTGTCGGTGGGACGCCACAACGGCGGGACGTTGACGTTGCTGGAGAGCGGCAAGAGGCTGCCCGCGGACACCGTCATGTACTCGGCCGGTCGCCAGGGGCTCACCACGGCGCTGAACCTCGCCAACGCGGGTCTGAGCGCCGACAACCGCGGTCGGATCAAGGTGGGTTCGGATTTCCGGACCGAGATGGCTCACATCTACGCAGTCGGGGATGTCATCGGCTTCCCCGCCCTGGCCGCGACATCCATGGAGCAGGGCCGGCTCGCCGCCTACTCGGCCTGCGGCGAGGACGTTCATGTGATGCGGCACGACCTGATGCCCATCGGTGTCTACACCATCCCCGAGATCTCCTATGTCGGCAGCACCGAGGACGAGCTCACCGAACGGGCCGTGCCGTTCGAGGTGGGGATTGCCCGCTACCGGGAGCTGGCCCGAGGCCAGATCGTCGGAGATTCCTACGGCATGCTGAAACTCCTGGTCAGTTCAATCGACCGCAAACTGCTCGGCGTACACGTCTTCGGCACCGGTGCCACCGAGCTCGTCCACATCGGCCAGACCGTGATGGGCTGTGACGGCACGATCGACTACCTGGTCGACGCCGTGTTCAACTATCCGACACTAGCCGAGTCCTACAAGGTGGCCGCATTGGACGCGATGAACAAGATGCGCGCCATCGCCCGCTTCAGCGGCTGACGCGCGCCCACCCGGATCGGGCGCTGTGGACGCGCAGCTTGTCCCCCAGGATGCCGGGGAGTTCCTCGAGGAGTATCCATCGGTGATCGGAGATCTCCCCTGAAGGTAGACATACCGTTACATCTGGAACATGTAGAACAAAACGAACATCATAGTGTATATGGGCAGGTTCATCCCAGGCACTGTCCGCCGGGATGATGTGCGCCTCAATATCCACCGGTCGGGCGGTGTCCGGAATCACAACGTTCGTGGCGATTCCGGTCTCCCGGGCAAGCTGACGCAGTGCTGTGCCGAACAGGGACCGATCGACTGCCTCGACATGCCCCCCGGGAAGCAGCCAGCGGGCCAGGCGCCGATGGTGGATATGCAACACCCGCCAGTCGGATGTGACCACGACCGCACGGCACGTGACATGCCCCGGCATCGTAGCGCGATCGGTCACCGAACTCGGCCCGGCCATCGCGGCCAGCACCAGGGGACCCACCGTCTCAAGTTCGCCCGGGTTTTCCTCAAGGTAGTTGAGAACCACCCCGGCGACCGCATTGTTGCTCACTGCCACGGCACATCACAGTACCGGCGAGAAGCCGCTCCGGGATGACTGGGGGCGTGTCGGACGCTGCCGTTTCCATCATGTTCACGAGGTCCACCGCGGCTACCGGGCCCGAATGGAGCTGGCACATCCCAGCGACCGCACGCGTTTACCCATGAAGCTGCCCGGTGTGAAACGACTCCGGGAGTCGCACCCGGCGCTCCCGTGTCGCCAGACCGACAGGATCCCGTCCGTGTTCCGGGCCTGGGGCCTGGGGCCTGGGGGGCCTTCGGCGCTGACAGCCCGACGACAACCGGGGCGATCTGTCGGATGTGCCGCCTATGGTGTGGTGACCGGCACCAGTGGTGCAAGCCACACTGGTCCGGCCGGCGGATCCAGGTGACCGGGGGCGGTCACGCATCGCGTGTCTACGTCCCCGGGTCCATGAAGGGGGAGATCAGGTTGGGCGCTCGCGAGGGTCTGGCAGGTTCGGCCCGATCCGGCCGGTACCGGATGGCGGCGGCAGCCGCGGGCGCAGGCCTGGCCCTGCTGCTTCTCGGGGCATGTGATGGATCATCGAATGTCGGCGGGACAACATCGTCGGCAGGCTCCTCAACCGGGGCGAACTCGTTGCCGACAAGCTTGCCGACGGCCTTTCCGACATCGCTGCCCGGTGGCCAGCATGTGACCGACGGGGCCGATGCCCTCAAGGAGCCGAACGTACCGGCCGGCTTCCCGATCCCGCCGGGCGCCAAGGTCAATGGCGGCACGGCCGGCACCAGCCAGTCCACCGTGGCCTTGACCGGTGTGTCCGACACGGCGGTGGCGAAATTCTACCGCACGGCGCTGCCAGCGGCCGGTTACACCATCACCAGCGACAACCAGATTCCCGGCCTGGCCACGGCCATGGGATTCAGCGGTCACGGCGTGACCGGCACCATCGACGCGGCCGGCGTCGGCTCGGCCAACGGCGCGATCATCACCTTCCGTAAGGAGTAGGTGGCGACTGAGGTACGAGAGACGGAGCCGAGGCTGCTCGGCTCACGGCACCTGGCCGCATCCGGCAGGCCTGCACCCAGGAGGCCTGCACCCGCAACTGTTTGACTTGGCGCCGACACCAGGGCAGATTACGTTATAGTCGAAATTAGGCTATAAATTGCTAAATGGTGGCCGATGTTGGTTGACCACCGAGCGGCTGACGCCGTGCCGCGACGACCCGCGGCCGGCTCCGCTCGGTGGGTCCTCCAGCTGACTCCAGCGTTACTGGACATCGTCGGAGCACGCCGGATGACTGACCCCGCCAGGCACCGCAGGTACCGCTCCCCGCTTCGCACCGAGCAGGCTCGTCAGACCCGGCTACGCATCCTGGAAGCGGCCAGAGAGCTCTTCCGTGCGCAGGGCTACGCACCAACAACGATCAGCACAATCAGCAAGGCGGCCGGTGTCGCACCCGACACCGTTTATGACGCCTTCCGGTCCAAGCGTGGGCTGCTCAAGGAACTGCTGGGCCTCAGCGGCACGCAACATGCGGATGACATCCGGGATCACGCGATGCCGGGCCGGGTGGAACCGCCCGCGATCCGCCAGGAAACCGATCAACGACGGCAGATCGCGATGTTCGCCGCGGACGCCTCCCACCAGCTCGAACGTCTGCGGCCCCTCGATGACATCCTGCGCGGTGCGGCCGCCACCGACCGTGAAATGGCGGCTTTCCGGGAAAACCAGCAGCTCGGTCAGCGGCGGCAGACGATGACGACCGTGGCACTCTGGATCTCTGAACACGGACCCCTGCGTGACGGGATGCCGGTCGATCAGGCAGCCGCGGTGATCTGGACGCTCACCGCGCCGGAGGTTCACCACATGCTGCGCGTGATCTGGCAGTGGACCGCGGAACAGTACGAGACCTGGCTGGGCCGGACGCTCACGGACACGCTGCTTCCCCGATCACTGTAGAACGCTGGGGCACACAGGAAACGCACAGATGACACCCACCGTGCTCGGCGACCTGCGCACCCATCTCGCCGTGCACGGCCCGTTGCCCTATCGCGGCAGCCAGCGGTAAGGACACGTTGCTCCTGCGCACATCACCACATCTTGTGCTCGACGGCATCCAACTGGCCGCCGAGGCCGTCAACGCGACGCAGGCGTTTCTGTGCACGCATCATGATCACATGGCCGGCCGGACCGACACGCCGTACAGGCAGCTGCATGCCGCCCTGGACGAGCGCGCCACCGCCAGCGTCGACCGGATCCCGGTAGGGCTGTTCCCCGTCCCCCCGAGGTTTCTCGCCGGTGAGGCGACCGCCCTGGTCAACACGATCAACGGCGGGGAAGCCATCCCCCGGTTCACCCCGCCGGCGAGTGTCCGACGCCGGCGCTGGCGCTGCTCCCGGCCGGCGAACCGTGACCGGCGGTTCAGGCGGCAGGCGACGGCGGGCCCGCGCCGGAAACCGCAACCCTGGCGAGGCGGCGGGCCAACCCGGTGATGAACAACCTCGCGCCGAGGGCCACCACGGCGCCCGTGCCGGGCACCAGCGGAACAAAACTACCCTGCCAGATGATCTGGGTACCACCGCTGTCCAACGGAGACAGATCAACCGTCCCGAGGTAGTCCCGGACCGGCAGCCCCCAATGAATCCGGTAGGCGTGCCGGTGACCCGGCACGTACTCGACGATCTCCTCCCGGGCGTACAGCGGCGGCCGACCGAGCCGACGCACCGCGCCCACGCCACCCGGCGCGGGCGTACCCTCCCGCTCCCACCAGGACCGCGACACGAGCGGACCCGCCCACCGCGACCAGCCCGCGCCGTCCGCCAGCAGATCGAACACCGCCGACGGCGACGCCGCCGACGTCTGGGTCACCATGAACACACGGCGCCGACCGCTCATGACCCGTCCACGGCTGGTTGCCGCACTGGTACTCCGCGGCCGATTTCGATCACCGGGGTCAGCGGCACCAATATCGATCTCATACTCTTACTCTTCATCAACTGCGCACACAGCGCAAGAAACCACGCGGGTCTGGCACGGATGACCCATCGACAAGGCGTCGGTACCCGTGCATCTCAGTGGTCGGCGGTCGACGCTCCCGTGTGACACCGACCGGCCCACGGCCCAGACGAGACGAGACGATCGACAGCACTTGGTACCAGTTCAGTACTGAACTGGTACCGTCAAGGGCATGGCCATGAATCTCCGGCTCAACGCAGACACCGAGATCGCGCTACGCGCATGCGCCGAACAGACCGGCCGATCCCAGCAGGAAATCGTACGGGATGCAGTAGATCGATACCTCAACGCCGCGAACGTCGAGCGCCACCTACCACGTGACCGGCGGATCGATTCCGGCACGCTGCTCCCGCCTCGCACGCCGTACCGTCGAACGACGCCGACCCTGACCGTTCCGGACGGCACGACAACTCTCGATCTACTCGATCGCAGCGACCGAATCTGATGCGCGTATACGTCGACAGTAGTGCTCTGATCAAGCGAGTCGCGATCGAAGCGGAATCCACCACGCTGGTGGCGACACTCGACCGTTATTACGCGGACCGAGACTTACTGATCTCATCTTCGCTGGCATGGATCGAGGTCATCCGGGCTCTTCATGCACGGGCACTGTCGCCCTTCGCAACCGCGACCGTTCACGCGGACGCCGCGATGTCAGGCATTGCCGAACACCCCATCTCGCCGGAGGTCGTCAGCCTTGCGCGTCGAATTCGGCCACCGGTTCTCAGGTCGCTCGACGCGATCCACCTCGCGTCCGCGCTGTTGGTCGACGCGGATCACATGGTGACCTATGACGCCCGGCTCGCGGCTGCCTGCACGGAGAATAGTCTGGTCGTCACGTCCCCGGGACGGGCCTGACCACGGTCACCTGCAGCCGCGCTTCGCCACCGGATCGGCGGCACGCCAGCTGGCGGAGAACCGATGCCTCAGCCGGCGTCGGCCCCTGCCACGCCGACCGGGCACGACTGGCCGGTGCCCACGAGCATCCGCCTATGTGACCCCTGCACCACGACAGTGGAGTCCCGCGTGCCCCCCGGGGGCGCTGGTCTGCAGCCACGAACGCGCCCGGTGGTTGGCCGTGGTAGACCACACACAGACGGGCAGCCGTAGCTCACCCCGCGCGGTTCTTGTAAGTGCTGGCATGTGCGGGCATGCTTTGAAGGGCACTGTGAAGCAGTCATCGAAGGACCTGGACTGACTCCGGGGAGGCGAAGCGGGAAGTGACGCAACCCAGCGCTTGGCCGTACCCCGAGCCGTACGAATGGGTCGATGCGCCAGACCCCGCCACGCAGCAGGCGATCGACGAAGCGTACGAGGACCTCGCCGCGGGACGATCGGTCATCTGTACCAGTGATGCCGCGTTCGACGCACTCCTGCACGAGCTGTCCACATCCCCGCGGTCGAAGGCAAGCTGACCCCTCGCAGGAGCGCTCACTCTTCGTCCTACTGTTGTGACCGTGCCCACATACGAGCCGGTTGCCCGCTTCCTCGCGGAGTTCCATCGGCTCTCCCCCGCGCACCAGACCGCCTTCCTGCGCGCTGTCGGGCTGTTCCGTGAGGGACTGGAGTCGGGCTCGTTCCATCCGAAGCTGCGGGTGAAGGGTTACAAGTCCGAGTCCGGGATGTTCGAGATGACGTGGGCGCCCGACGGCCGGGCACTGTGGCGGTACGGCGACCCGATCCCGGGTAAGCCTGGCCCGCACATCATCTGGTTGCGGATCGGCACCCACGACATCTTCGAACGGTAGAGGCGTCGCGGACTGCGATCAACCGGCGTCGGCCCCTGCCACGCCGACCGGGCACGACTGGCCGGTGCCACTCAACCCGCAGTAGCCGTTGGGGACCTTGTGCAGGTACTGCTGGTGGTACTCCTCAGCGAAGTAGAATGGACCGGCCGGGGCGATCTCGGTGGTGATCGGGCCGAAACCGGCCTTGTCCAGGACTGCCTGGAAGGCGTCCCGGCTACGCTGCGCCGCAGCACCCTGCTCGTCGGAGAACGTGTAGATCGCCGAACGGTACTGGGTGCCGACGTCGTTACCCTGGCGCATCCCCTGGGTCGGGTCGTGCGCCTCCCAGAAGACCTTCAGCAGGTCCTCGAAGCTCACCACCGCCGGGTCGAACACGACCGCAACAGCCTCGGTGTGCCCGGTCAGGCCTGAACACGTCTCCTCGTACGTCGGGTTCGGGGTGATTCCGCCCGCGTACCCGACCGCGGTCGAGTACACCCCGGGGATCTGCCAGAACGTCCGCTCCGCACCCCAGAAACAGCCGAGCCCGAACACCACGGTCGCGAAACCCGTGGGGACGGGACCCCGCAACGGTGTGCCGAGGACCGCGTGCCGATCCGGTATCGCAAAAGACGCTTCCGCACGGCCGGGCAGTGCCTGCGCGGCCGTGGGCAGCGTCGGCTTGTGGCGAGCGAAGAGCATGTCGAGCACCTCCGGGACCCCTGAAAGCCTGTCCATGTCGTCAACCACGGCCATCCCCGGTACGTTCCCCGACTACCGCGGTTGACCACTACCGCGGTTGACGACTGACGCGGTTGACGACTGACGCCGTCCACGCCGGACCCGGGCAGCCTGACTGCCGGGTCCGGCGTCCACGCCGCCCTCTGGCGGGCTACAGGACGAGATCCTCCAACATCGTCGTGACCAGTGCGGCGATCGGCGAACGCTCCGAACGGGTGAGGGTGACATGCGCGAACAGCGGATGCCCCTTGAGGGTCTCGATCACGGAGGCAACTCCGTCATGCCGACCAACCCGCAAGTTGTCACGCTGAGCGACGTCATGCGTGAGGACCACCCGCGATCCCTGGCCCAACCTCGACAGCACGGTAAGCAGCACCCCGCGCTCGAGCGACTGCGCTTCGTCCACGATGACGAACGCGTCGTGCAGCGACCGGCCACGGATGTGGGTGAGCGGGAGCACCTCCAGCATCCCGCGATCGGCGATCTCTTCGATGACGTCCTGGGAGACCAGCGCGCCGAGGGTGTCGAAGACGGCCTGTGCCCAAGGCGCCATCTTCTCGTTCTCGCTGCCCGGCAGATAGCCGAGGTCCTGACCGCCGACGGCGTACAACGGCCGGAACACCACGACCCGACGATGCAGCCCCCGTTCCATCACCGCCTCGAGCCCTGCGCACAGCGCCAGCGCGGACTTTCCGGTACCGGCCCGCCCACCGAGAGAGATGATCCCGATGTCGGGATCGAGGAGCAGATCCAGCGCGACGCGTTGCTCCGCGGAGCGTCCGTGCAGGCCGAAGGCCTCCCGGTCACCCCGGACGAGGCGCACCTTCTTGTCCGGGGTGACCCGTCCAAGAGCCGACGCACTGCCGCCGGAAGCGGTGAGGACCAGACCGGTGTGGCAGGGCAGCCCGGTCGCCTCGGCGATCTCAACAGTCTCCCGAGCGTAGAGCCGATCAAGATCCTCCTGGGAGACTGCGAGCTCGGCCATGCCGCTCCAGCCCGAATCCACCGGACTCTGCGCCCGGTACTCCTCGGCGGCAAGCCCCACCGCGGACGCCTTCACGCGCAGCGGCAGATCTTTCGTGACGAGAACAACGTCGTTGCCCTCCCGAGCCAGGTTGAGCGCGACAGCCAGAATTCGCGAGTCATTGTCATCCACCCGAAACCCCGGTGGGAGCACCGAGGGGTCGCTGTGGTTTAGTTCAACCCGCAGGGTTCCACCGTCGTCCAACGGCAACGGTTGATCCAGCCGACCATGGCGGATTCGGAGGTCGTCAAGGAGACGAAGGGCTTCACGGGCGAACCAACCCAGTTCCGGGTGGTGCCGCTTACCTTCCAACTCCCCTACGACAACCAGAGGAAGCACAACATTGTGCTCCGCAAAGCGCAGCAGCGCACCAGGATCGGACAAGAGCACGCTTGTGTCGACGACATGCGTTCGTGGCACACGCCCACCCGCTTACTCGGAGGAAGTCCGGGACAGGGCCCCACAGGAGGCCGGGTCCCGGCCTCCTTACGTTGTCGCGAATGCGGCACCGAGGGGCCTCCCGAGTGGTCCAGCCCAGTGCCGGACCACAACTTGAGCCAACTGGATCCATCCCGACGGATCGCCGTTCGGTAACGTCCGTCAGTGGAACCCAGGCTCACACGTTAGCTCCCCCGCCTGGAAAGCGCGACCATTTTCGCACAACACGCTCGGCAACAGTCACCGGCCATAAGGTGATGGCGCACGAAACCGCCTGCCCCCCAGACAGAACAGGTTGATCGTCTAATCCGATCGAACGGTCTTGGACAACGATGTGGTCCGCTGTTCAGATGACGGCCACCACCACAGCGGACGGCGGGTGGCCGATCGCGGGTGCGTCGCCGCCGCGACCAGAACGACGACGGTCGGACCTGCGTCCGTGGTACATACCGGACACTGATCCGACCGTCATCCGCCGCATGCAGCATGACCGCCGAGACGATCAGCCATGATCATAAAAAGTCGTCACGAAGGTGGCGGTGCCCACGGCGTGGCAATGGCCACCACGACATCCTGTCAAAGAGCTGCGCAGCCGGTCCGCGGCCCGTCGTCAGTCCTTGAGTCGGGCGACCAATGCCTCCTGTTCGGCCCACAGCTCGACCGGCAGCCCGTCCCCAAAGGTCTGATAGTGATCGGGGATCAGCTCCGCCTCCCGCTTCCAGACCTCGGTGTCGAGGGTGAGCAGCTCGGCGAGCTCCTCCGGCGCGACGTCCAGCCCATCGGTGGGCAGGGCCTGCGCCGTGGGCAGGACGCCCAGCGGTGTCTCCACCCCGTCCGCCTGCCCTTCGAGCCGCCCGACGATCCAGGCCAGAACCCGGCTGTTCTCGCCATAGCCCGGCCACATGAACCGGCCCTGCGCGTTCTTCCGGAACCAGTTGACATAGTAGATCCGCGGTAGCTTCGCCTGGTCGGCCTTGCGACCCATCGCCAACCAGTGCGCGAAGTAGTCGGCCATGTTGTAGCCACAGAACGGCAGCATCGCGAACGGGTCGCGCCGCAGCTTACCGATCGCTCCGGCCTGCGCCGCGGTCGTCTCGGACGCCACGATCGAACCGAAGAACACCCCGCGCTGCCACGTCGGTGCCTCGGTCACCAGCGGGACCGCGGTCGCCCGACGTCCACCGAACAGGATGGCCGAGATCGGGACACCCTTCGGGTCCTCCCACTCCGCCGCGATCGTCGGGCACTGGCTGGCGGGCACCGTGAAGCGGGCGTTGGGGTGAGCGGCCGGTTCGGTGGCCTCCGGCGTCCAGTCGCGACCCAACCAGTCGATGAGGTGCGCGGGCTTGTCCCTGGTCAGCCCCTCCCACCAGACGTCACCGTCGTCGGTGCGGGCGACGTTGGTGAAGACCGTGTTGCCCCACAGCGTCTCGATGGCGTTCGGGTTGGTATCGACGCCTGTGCCCGGTGCCACGCCGAAGAAGCCAGCCTCAGGGTTCACCGCGTACAGCCGGCCGTCATCCCCGAAGCGCATCCAGGCGATGTCGTCACCGACGGTCTCCGCCTTCCAGCCCGGCAACGTCGGAATGATCATCGCGAGGTTGGTCTTGCCGCAGGCCGACGGGAAGGCCGCCGCGACGAAGTGGACCTTGCCCGCCGGTGAGGTCAACTTGAGAATCAGCATGTGCTCGGCCAGCCAGCCCTCATCGCGGGCCATTACCGAGGCAATCCGCAGTGCATAGCACTTCTTGCCCAACAGGGCGTTCCCGCCGTAACCGGACCCGAACGACCAGATCTCCCGGGTCTCGGGGAAATGCGTGATGTACTTCGTCGAGTTGCACGGCCACGGGACATCAGCCTGACCCGGCTCGAGCGGCGCGCCCAGAGAATGCACGCATGGGACGAAGAATCCGTCCACGCCCAGCTGTTCGAGGGCGGGGGTTCCCATTCGGGTCATCGTCCGCATCGACGCGACAACATACGGCGAGTCAGTAATTTCAACGCCAAGAGCGGAAATCCGCGAGCCTAGCGGGCCCATACAGAAGGGCACGACATACATCGTGCGCCCGCGCATACTGCCCGCAAACAGGACATGCAGCTTCGCCCTCATCTCAGCCGGATCGAGCCAGTTGTTGGTCGGCCCGGCGTCCGCACGGTCACGCGAGCAGATGTATGTGCGGTCCTCAACCCTGGCAACGTCTGTGGGATCGGAAGCCGCGAAAAAACTACCTGGCCGCTTCTCGTCGTCCAGCGGCACAAAAGTACCCTTGTCGACCAGCAACCGCGCGAGTTCCGCGTACTCCGCATCAGAGCCGTCACACCATTGGATGCGCTCCGGTCGGGTGAGTTCGGCGATCTCGCGCACCCAGGCAATCAGCCCGGTATGCCTGGTCGGGGCAGCGTCCAGCCCCGGAATCTGCGTCGCGGTCGTCACAGCTCCCACCTCCGCTTGAGTTGAGCCCACCACGGCCTCGCCGTGCCGCCACACGTCCCCGCCATGACAGACCCACTCGTGCCCGGGATCGTGGAACGCGGAACGCATGCGTAGTGAACCCGCAACAACGTGCCGACACCCCACCGTCCACTACATAGCGGGTCCACCACGGCTCGGGTGATTCGAGGCCGGGTACAGGATCTTTTGACTCTACCGTGGGAGCTTCTGACAGTCGCGCGGTCGAACTGCCCCACAGCGAGGTAGATCCGTCACGCTCCGGAACTGAACGCGGTGCGCGACATTGGCGGTGGGTAGTAAGGAGAGTGGTCGCAAGATACGGTAACCAGGTGACCACAACGGCACCCGGACACGACTTCGGCAACCATCCCCACGACCTGGTGCGACCACGGATGCGTGGGTGGCTACATGCCGGCGCGTTCCCGGTCAGTGTGGCACTCGGCGTAATCGCCGTGGCTCTGGCAAGCACGTTCCGCGCACGGCTGGCCGTCGGCATTTATGCGCTGAGCATCGCCCTTCTGTTCGGCACCAGCGCGCTTTACCACCGAAAAATGTGGTCGACGTCACGTTCCCGCTCGCTGATGAAGCGACTCGACCATTCAATGATCTTTGTTTTCATCGCCGGGACGTACACACCGCTGACCTTGCTGGCGCTGCCACCGAGGACCTCGCGGACCATACTCACGATCGTCTGGAGCGGCGCAGCGGTCGGGATCGGACTGCGGATGCTCTGGCTGCACTCGCCCCGCTTCCTGATGGTCCCGCTGTACATCGCCCTGGGCTGGGTGGCGGTCTTCGTCATACCGCAGCTGCTGCACACCGCGGGCGTGACAACGCTGGTTCTGATCGTCGTCGGCGGCGTCCTCTACAGCATCGGGGCGATCGTCTATGCGACCCGACGACCGAACCCGGCCCCGGAGACGTTCGGGTACCACGAGGTTTTCCATGCGTTCACGATCGTCGCGGCGGCGTGCCATTACATCGCCGTCATCTTCGCCATCTATGCGACCTGACCGGGTAATCAGGTGATCAGGAAATTGCCGTCACCGGTCGCCGGCGGGGCAACTCCATAGCCAAGGGGACACAAACCCGGGGCGAAACCAAACCACGAGGCTTGTCCGGGGGCGCCGTCGCAACAATCGACGGCGCCCCCGGACGCGCCGGTGAAAATTACCCGCTGCCGGATGTCGGCCGGATTCTCACAGTTCAGGCCCGTCGGCGCGAACCTGCTCGACCTTCGCCATGGCCTCCCGCAGGCGGGCGAGCCACGGCTGGGCATTCTCACCGACGAGGCGGACGCACCACGCGAGCGCGTCGCTGCGGCTGCGCGCGACGCCCGAGTCGACCAGAGTGTCAAGAACATGACGTTCTGGTTGCCGAAGCCTGGTCATTACCGGAACGGACAGCGTGGTGAACAACTCGGTCGTGCCGCCGGCCGTCACCCCCCACGCGACCTTGCGCAGATAACGCTCCTCCGCCTCTTGGGCGATCGCGATCCGGGCGTCCCTGGTCTGCTCGCGGAACCGCCGGATCCGACCGGACTCGGCGGCGGCCGCTGCGGCCTGATCGTCGGACTCCACCTCTGGAGCGGCAACCGTGCCCACGACAATGATCTCATCTCGATCCACCGTCACCGTGACCGGGTGGGTGAACCACTCATCGGGCAGTCGCCCCGTGAACCATGCCTGCGCATCGTCTGCGGAGGGCGCCTGCTCGCGCTCGCCCCACCGCCCGTGGCCGCGCCCGCGCGATCCTGCCATCCCGTGCCTCCTCGCCACCTGCTCTCGATGTGGGCTCCCGTACATCATGAACCTCCCGATTGATTACACACTTACATCTGATACACATGCAACGGTAGTCAGACATCAGACATTCCACGGTGGCGCTGGGGCGAGCGTGACGCCCAGTTGCTCACGCACGGCGTCGGCCGTGGTCGCGGGCCGCTCACACACGAAGCCTCGACACACGTAGACCCCGGCGGAGCCCCGTCCGCGCGTCAACGGTCCGGACGTCACCACGACCGCACCCGGCGCGGTGGCGAGCCGGGCCAGTCGTTCCAGATCCGGCCGGTCAACGACGGCCACCTCGGCCGGTCCGGCAAGCGATGCCTCGGCGACCGCACCGGCCCAGCCGGCAAAGGACGCGCTGAGGCCGAGCATCGGGGTGAGAACCTCCAGCGCCCGGTCGGACGCTTCGCGATGGTCGCGTGAACCTGTCAGCGCCGCATAGGTCAGCAGCGCGCCGGCGACCGCAGCCTGACCGGACGGCGTCGGCGAGTCCGCGGGGTCCCGCGGCCGGCGCAACAGCCGCTCGGCGTCATCGGCGGTGTCGTGGAAGCCACCGTCAGGCGCAGCGAAGTGCGCACGCACTACCTCGAGCAGGTCGCCCGCCCACGCCAGCCATCGCTCGTCGCCGGTGACCTGATGCAGGACGAGCAGGCCCTCGGCGACGTCCCCGTAGTCCTCCAGCACCCCAGCGTTCGTTCCGACCCGGCCGTGCCGACTGGTCCGCCGCAGCCGACCGTCCACCCAGTGGACGTCGAACAGCAGCGTGGCCGCCTCGACAGCCGCGGTCACCCAGGCCGGCTCCGCCAGCAGCGCGCCGGCCTCGGCCAGCGCGGCGATCGCCAGACCGTTCCAGGCGGCGACAATCTTGTCGTCACGGCCCGGCTGGGGCCGGCGCGCCCTGGCCGCCGCGAGTCGGGCCCGCACCCGGTCGAACCTCGAATGATCATCCGCGTCCACGGCCAGCGCAAGAACGGACGCCCCGTGCTCGAACGTCCCTGCCACGGTGACGCCGAACAGATCCGCGGCCCAGCCGCCGTCCTGCGGGCCGAGGATGTCGACAAGCTCACCCGGCGTCCAGACATAGGTGGCACCCTCCACACCGTGCGCACCGTCGACTCCCTGACCGGCGGGCAGGACGGTGTCGGCGTCCAGGGCGGAGGCGAACCCGCCTTGCGCGGTCCGCAGATCACTCAGCAGGAACGATGCGGTCTCCCGGGTGACCCGCTGTGCCAGGGCCGATCCGGTCGCCCGCCACAGATGCAGATACACCCGCAGCAGCTGGGCGTTGTCGTAGAGCATCTTCTCGAAGTGCGGGACGGTCCAGGTGGCGTCCACGCTGTAGCGGGCGAAGCCGCCCGCAAGCTGGTCGTAGATCCCGCCGCGAGCCATCCGCTCGCACGTGGACACGACCATGCGCAGACTCGCGCCGTCCCCGGTGCGCGCCCAGTGCCGCAGCAACATCTCCAACAGCGCGGACGGCGGAAACTTCGGTGCCGTCCCGAAACCGCCGTTGGCCTGGTCGAACGTGCGCCCGGCCTTTTCGACCGCGGCCGCCAGGAGCTCGGCCGTGAGCGTCGCCGGCGGCCCGCCTGCGGCGTCGGCCGCTGCGGAGATCTGGCGCACGATGTCCGCGCCGGACGCGGTCACCTCGTCCCGGCGCGTCCGCCAGGCGCTTGCCACCGCCTCCAGCAGCTGGCGGAACGATCCCATCCCCGCTCTCGGCGTCGGCGGGAAGTAGGTACCGGCGTAAAACGGCTCGCCCGCCGGGGTGAGGAAGACGGTCATCGGCCAACCGCCGTGGCCGGTGAGGGCAACGGTGACGTCCATGTAGACGGCGTCGACATCCGGCCGCTCCTCGCGGTCAACCTTGATGTTGACAAAGTGCTCGTTCATGACCGCCGCGGTGGTGGCATCCTCGAACGACTCGTGCGCCATGACATGACACCAGTGGCACGCCGCGTATCCCACGGACAGCAGGACCGGTACACCACGCTCGGTGGCCTCGGTGAACGCATCCGCGCCCCACGGCCACCAGTCGACCGGGTTGTCCGCGTGCTGGAGCAGGTACGGTGAGGTCTGGTCGGCAAGACGGTTCGGCATGTGGCCAGCATTCCCGTTGCCGGGGAAGTTTGGCCGGCTCCCAGACATTGAACCCTTTGTGGTGTATGCCCACCGGATGCTGTTCCGTGACGCCCGCAGCCTGCTCTCGCGGTCGCAGTCGCCGTTGCGGTCGCAGTCGCCGTTGCGGTCGCAGTCGCCGTTGCGGTCGCAGTCGCCGTTGCGGTGGCCCACGCCGCACGCCGGGCGGGACCTGCTCCGCCAGGCATGGCATACGGCACCATTAGCGATGATCTACATCGCCATCCTGGCGGTCACGTCGGCCGTCCTCGCGGTCGCCTACGCGCTCGACCCGGAGCTGCATCGCCACATCCTGGTGACCAGGTCTACCAACCTCAGCGGGCTGCGGACCCGTCCGCTCTACGTCCTGATGGCCAGCGCCTTCTGGCTGGAGAGCTTCACCTTCTTGCGGTCGGCCACCGCGGTTGCCGCAGTCCTCGGCCCGCTGGAGCGGGCGATCGGCTCCGGACCGGCACTCGGGGTCTTCGCGGCCGGCCACGTCGGAGCAAGTCTGATCGTCGCCGGTGGGCTGGCGGCGGGTCGAGCCGTACAGCTCGTCGACGATCGGGTCAGCGATACCATTGACGTCGGCACCAGTTACGGCATGATCGCCTGTGGGACGGTGCTCGCCGCCACGCTGCCGCCGGGCTGGCGGTGGCCGCTGACCGGTGGCCTGGCTGCCGGGCTCACTCTGGACATGGCGCGTGAACCCGACTTCACCGCCGCCGGCCACCTCGTCGCGGCGGCGCTGGGCCTGCTCTGCTCCCGCCATCTCGCCCACCGCTCAGCCCTTGTCTCCAGGCGCCGGATAGGCTCGAAACAACGATCGACACCCTCCGCGTGAGCCTTTCATCGGCATCGCCGTCCTGATCAACGGTATCCCGCGGGGTCCGCGGGATGGGTCGGATCGAAACGATCTGAGGATGATGAGGCATGACCAGCAGTTCCGAGCACACCGGTAATGCGAGCACCGCAGCAGGCACCCACGGCACGACTCCAGCCAAGATCCCCCCCCTGGTGTCGGATCTGCCGTTCCGTTACGGTGCACATCTGGCGGGTGACATCGAGCGCCGCTGGCAACAGACCTGGTCCGAGCGGGGCACCTTCAACGCGCCCAATCCGCATGGTCCGCTGTCGGACGGCTTCGATCAGGTCGCCGGGCGTCCGGTGTTCTTCGTCATGGACATGTTCCCGTACCCATCCGGCAGCGGCCTACATGTCGGTCATCCGCTCGGCTACATCGGCACCGACGTGTTCGCCCGTTACCTACGGATGACCGGCTACCACGTGCTCCACCCGTTCGGCTACGACGCCTTCGGTCTCCCGGCCGAGCAGTACGCCATCAACACCGGCCAGCACCCCCGGGTCACCACCGAGGCCAACATCGACAACATGCGGCGCCAGCTGGGACGCTTGGGGCTTGGCCACGACACCCGTCGGGAAGTGGCCACCACTGATGTCGAGTACTACCGGTGGACACAATGGATCTTCTTGAAGATCTTCAATAGCTGGTACGACGACGAGGCGGGCCGCGCGCGGCCGATCAGCGAACTGATCGCCGACTTCGAGGCCGGTACCCGGGCACCACGCGGGGACGCAAACCCACACAACCGGCCGTGGTCGGCTCTGCGCACGACTGAGCGTCGACAGATCGTGGCCGGGTACCGGCTGGCGTTCATCTCCGAGCAACTGGTCAACTGGTGTCCGGGCCTGGGCACGGTGCTCGCGAATGAAGAGGTCACCGCCGAAGGACGCAGCGACGTCGGTAACTACCCGGTCTTTCGCCGCCCACTGCGCCAGTGGATGATGCGGATCACCAGCTACGCAGACCGTCTGATCGCAGACCTCGACCTGGTCGACTGGCCGGATTCGATCAAGCAGATGCAGCGCAACTGGATCGGACCGAGCGACGGCGCCACGGTCGAGTTCACCGCCGTTGGCTCAGACATCCGTATCGAGGTTTTCACAACCCGTCCGGACACCCTGGCCGGCGCGACCTTCATGGTCCTGGCACCCGAACATCCTCTCGTCGACACACTGACCGCACAGGCATGGCCGCAGGGAACCCCGATTGCGTGGACGTTCGCCGACGGGATTGACCGCGAAGCGGGCCCGGGCACCGGTGCCAGCGGCAACAGGCCGACTCCGGAGTGGACGCCGCGAGCGGCGGTGAACGCCTACCGGGAATACGCAGCGCACCTTGGTGATCGTCAGCGCGGCACCGACGAGATCCCACGCACCGGCGTGTTCACCGGCTCCTATGTCACCAATCCGGTTACCGGCGACCCCATTGCGGTCTTCCTCGCCGACTACGTCCTGATGGGCTACGGAACCGGCGCGATCATGGCTGTTCCCGCGCATGACCAGCGCGACTTCTCCTTCGCCCGCACACTCGGCCTGCCGATCCCAGCCGTGTTGGCGCCGGACGAGGACTGGCGGGCCGAACACAACGTGCCCGCGGGTGCCGAGCCGAACACCTGGCCGGTTGCCTTCGCCGGGGACGGCGAGTACCTGCCGGCGACGGGTGTCGGGCCGCCCCTGGTCGGGCTGTCGAAGCCGGACGCGATCAAGTCGACGATCCGTTGGTTGGAGGACGTCGGTGCGGGTCGCGCGGCCCGCTCATACCGCCTGCGGGACTGGCTGTTCTCCCGGCAGCGTTACTGGGGCGAACCCTTCCCCATCGTGTTCGACGATGACGGCCTTCCGGTCGCGCTCAGTGAGGATCTCCTGCCCGTCACCCTGCCGGAGATGACCGACTTCCGGCCGAGCGCCATGGCCGATGACGACGTCAGCGACCCGGTCCCCCCACTGGCCCGGGTAACCGACTGGGCCACTGTCACCCTCGATCTGGGTGAGGGACCGAAAACATACCGACGCGAGACCAACACCATGCCGCAATGGGCCGGCTCGTGCTGGTATTACCTGCGTTATCTCGACCCGACGAACAGCGAACGCTTCGTCGATCCGAAGGTCGAGCGTTACTGGATGCACACGCCGGACGGCCCACCCGGCGACGGGGGTGTGGGGCTCTATGTCGGCGGTGTCGAGCACGCCGTCCTGCACCTGCTGTATGCGCGGTTCTGGCACAAGGTCCTTTACGATCTCGGGTTGGTGTCCACCAGGGAACCGTTCAAGAAACTGTTCAATCAGGGCTATATCCAAGCGGACGCGTTCACCGATGGCCGCGGCATGTACGTACCCGCCGCCGAGGTCGTCCGCACAGCAGAGGGCACACTGCGCTACAACGGTGAGCCGGTGAACCGACGCTCCGGGAAGATGGGCAAAAGCCTGAAGAACAGCGTCAGCCCGGACGCGATATATGACAGCTTCGGCGCTGACACCCTGCGGGTCTACGAGATGGCGATGGGGCCGCTGGACGCCGACCGGCCGTGGCACACCGACGACATCGTCGGCTCCCACCGCTTTCTGCAGCGACTGTGGCGCAACATCATCGACGAGGCGACCGGCGGGGCGGTCGTCTCCGATGTCACACCGGACGCGGAGGCCACCCGGATGCTGCACCGCACGATCCTCGCGGTCCGGGCCGACTACACCGATCTGCGCTTCAACACCGCCGTCGCCCGCCTCATCGAGCTGACAAATTTCGTCAGCAAGCGCTATGGCGCTTCCGGTGGACTGCCCCGTGAACTCGCCGAGGCGCTGGTCCTCATGGTCGCCCCCCTGGCTCCGCACATCGCCGAGGAGTTGTGGGCGCGGCTGGGCCACGATGGCTCGCTGGCGATGCATCCCTTCCCCGAGGCGGACGACTCGCTCGCCGTCGATCCCACGGTGACCCTGCCGGTGCAGGTCAACGGCAAGGTGCGGTTCACCGTGGATGTCCCGGTGGACGCCGACGAACAGGCGGTGCGAGACCTTGTGGCCGGCCACGACGAGTACGCGCGCCACACTGCCGACCGGACCGTGAAACGGATGATCGTGATTCCCGGCCGGATCGTCAACATCGCCCTGAACTGACCGGTGCCTCGGCCCCATGGCCGCAGCTGCCACGATCACCGTCGGTCACGACGACAGGCGCCGATGACGGTCGCGTCGCGCCGCGAGCCTCGTAGCGGCGTCGCGGACCGCGACGCCTGCTAGACAGTGCGCGACAGCACCGGCGAGCCCGGCGAACCCGGCGGTCGTGCCGACGCCGGCCGGACCGCGCGCGACGACGACGTCGACCGCGCCCAGCCGGTACAGGTCATCGGCGGTGATCCGTAGCTCGCGCGCCATCTCGGCGGCATGGTCAACAGTACGGTGCATGATTGTCGATGCACCCTCGGGTGGCAGCGGAGCCAACCAGGCGTCCTCGGCCGCCACCACGGCGTCCGCCGGCAGCAGGGCCAGCGCGGCACCGCCCGCGCCCTGTCCGAGCAGCACGCTCACCGTCGGCACCGGTGTGCTCAACAGTGCCGCCAGGCAGTGCGCGATCGCCGCGGCCAGGCCGCTGCGTTCTGCCTCCTCCGAGAGTTCCGCTCCCGGCGTGTCGATTACAGTCACTATGGGTAGACGAAGATCGGCAGCCCGTTGCACCGCGTGTTGCGCCGCGTGCAGGGCGCGCACCCCGATGGGCTGATGGCGCTGGGCCTCACGGTCCTGCCCGATGACAACGCATGGAATGCCACGCAGCAGGGCGAGCGCCGTGACCATCGGCGTGCCGGGCACATCCGGGCCCTGGCCCAGCTCGGACGCGCCGAGAAGGGTGAGATCGCTGGTCGAGGCAGCCAGAAACGCACGTAATCCGGGACGGTCAGGCGCGCGGGTCGCCAACACCGACGCCCACGGATCCCCCGTCTGATCCGGCTCACCACGCTCGACCAGCTCGACGCCGGCCGGTTGGGCTCCCGTATCGCTCTCCGCGGTCGTCGGGCCTCGGTCCACCGCCACGACGCGCAGCACCCGCTGGACGGCTTCCCGCAGGTCAACGGGGGCGACAACGGCGTCCACCACACCGGCCCGGCGCAGCGCCCGCGGGCTCTGCGCGTCACGCGCAAGCGCCGCGCCCGTGAGCGCCTCAACCACCCGAGGACCGAGGAACCCGACCAATGCACCGGGTTCGGCAAAGGTGACATGGCCAAGCGATGCCCATGACGCCAGCACTCCGCCGGTCGTGGGGTGGCGCAGGTAGACGAGGTAGGGCAGGCTGGCCGCCCGGTGCCCGGCAATGGCAGCACTGATCGTCAGCATCTGCAGGAACGCGGGGGTGCCCTCCTGTATCCGGGTGCCGCCGCTCGCGGGCAACGCGAGCAGTACCCGTTTCTCGGCGGTGGCCCGTTCGATCGCGGCCGTGGCACGCCTTGTCGCGGCCCGGCCCACGCTGCCGCCGAGAAAATCGTACTCGCTGGCCACCACAGCGACCCGGTGGCCAGCCACCCGGCCCGCACCGGTCCGGATCGACTCGTCCCTACCGCTACGTGCGGCGGCCCGCGACAGATCCCGACCATAGGCGGCGCTCACCGTCGGCTGCTCCGGAGCGCCATCCCAACAGGTCCAGCTACCGGCATCCAGCAGCAGGTCGAGCAAATCGGCACAATTCGGATGTTTCACAGTCAGGGCCAGTCCCCCATCAGGTGTCAGCCCTACCGGACCGCGCCGCTCCCTAAATTCGGTGGCGGCGGCGCGCGGATCGGCGACCATGGTGCAGTGACATTTCCACCATCTCAGGTCCGCCCGGGCTTCATACTGCGCGAATCCGACCTGACCTGGCGATTCTCCCGGTCGAGCGGGCCTGGCGGGCAGGGGGTGAACACGTCGGACAGCCGGGTCGAGGTATCCTTTGACGTTCGCCGTTCGCCGTCGCTTCCCGAACGGCTACGCGAGCGGACACTGACGCGGCTGGAAGGTCGATTGGTCGACGGCGTCCTCACCGTGACCTCCAGCGAACACCGATCGCAGCTACGTAATCGTGAAGCTGCCCTCGCACGGTTGACGGCAACCCTGCGCACCGCGAGCGAACCCCCACCACAGGCGCGGCGCCCGACCCGTCCATCCGCCGGAGCCGTGCAGCGGCGCATCACCGGCAAAAAGCAGCGGGCGCGGGTCTTGCGTCAGCGCCGCGCCGACCCCGAGGATTGATCATCGCTGCTGTCGCCCCGCTCGTTGATCAACGCCCCTGTTGCCGGACGCCCTTTGGGAACGATGTGAATCTCGTGCTGTGGCAGGAGCATCAGATTCACATCGTTACGAGCGCCCGGCTGCGTCCTGGACCGGGATGTCGCTACCGGAGCCATGGCCGTTGCCGGAGCCATGACCGTCGGGCTGTCCACCTCGATCTGCCGTATGCTTCCCAAAGCGTCCGCTGGCGACGTTGCCACGCAGCCGTACAAGGCTGCGCGACATCATCGTGAAGAGGCCGACAGCCGCCAGGCCCAGCAGCAGGACCACGAGGAACCCGCCAGTGCCCGCGCTGACCTCAAGTGCAAGGGTCTGTCCCGCAAGAGTCACGCCTCAACCCTACGTCGCAATCCGGCTGGGGCCCTGTGCCGGCGGGCTCCAGCCGGATGACTGACAAGGTCGAGGAGCCGCCGCGTACCCGGAGGCGTACGCAAGGCGACGAGAAACGCGGTCAGGCGCCGGCTGGAGCCCGCCGATCAGAGGTCGAACTCGTGGGGGTCCAGCCCCACCGCATAGCATGCCTCCCGAACAACCTGCTGCTCGGACTTGTCGAAGTTACCGTCAGCACCGCCGATGACGATGCCTATCTGGATCACCGCCCGTGCTTCGGCGGGCTTCTTCTTGGTCTTGCCGATGTCCTGGATCACACTGACCTTGCCGAAGTCGAAGTCGGTCGCCAGCTTGGTGCAGTAGTCGTTGAACTTCTGCTGTAGCTGGTCAGCCGGAAAGTTCTGCAATACCTCGTTCGACCCGATGAGCGCGGCGACCTTACGGCGCTCGTCCGGGTCGATGCTGCCGTCGGCGGCTGCGACCAGCGCGCACATGGCCATGCTCGCGTCCCTGAAGGCACCGCTTTTAAGATCGTTTTTCTTGGCGTTCAGTTGTTGCTGCATGGTCGTCGTGGTGGTGCG
Source organism: Protofrankia sp. Cas4 (assembly GCF_963555915.1). Taxonomy (NCBI): domain Bacteria; kingdom Bacillati; phylum Actinomycetota; class Actinomycetes; order Frankiales; family Frankiaceae; genus Protofrankia; species Protofrankia sp. Cas4. The sequence continues at coordinate 15,555 of NZ_CAUVXL010000046.1, read as the reverse complement.
CAGACGATCCCAGATCGCCATGACGTGTTCCTCTCATCCATGCCAAATGGGCCGTGCGTTCGCATGTGCGGGCCTGGATGCCGCATTGAGACAGCATCCTGTCACCAGCAACGACCGATGGCTCGTGGCCGTGCCCGCACCCCGGGCCATTTCCTGACAATCAGGGCGATCGGCGGATCCCGTTGAAGAGGTCGTTCTCGGGCAGCGTCCCCACTTCGATCAGCGATCGGGCGAGTTGGTAGTCCTCAGTGGGCCACGCCTCGCGCTGGATCTTCAGTGGGATGCGGAACCACGGCCCGTTCGGGTCCACCTGGGTGGCGTGGGCCAGCAACGCACGGTCGCGGGTCTCGAAGAAGTCCTCGCACGGAACTCTGGTCGTGATCCGCCCGGCGTCACCCGCGCGGTCGACCCACTTCGCCAGATACTCGACATAGGGCGATTCACGCCCGCTCGCGAGCATGGCGTCATGCAGGGCGAGCATCCGCGCCTTGTGGAACGTCTGGTGATAATAGAGCTTGAGTGGCTGCCATGGTGACAGACCGACCTCGCGTCCTACCTCTAGGTAACGCTCCGCGTCACCCGTAGCCTCGAACGCCTCGATCGTGACCTTGTGGTTCATGATGTGATCAGGATGTGGATATCCACCGTTTTCATCATAGGTGAGCACCACCTGCGGCCGGAACTCCCGCATCAGTCGGATCAACGGTCTGGCCGCGTCAGCCAGCGGCATGAGCGCGAAGCACCCTTCCGGCAGCGGCGGCGGCGGATCACCCTCGGGCAGACCGGAGTCATGAAAACCCAGCCAGACCTGCCGGACTCCCAGAATGCGACGTGCTTCCTCCATCTCGGCCCGCCGCAGTTGCGGCAGGCGGGCGTGGACGTCCGGTCTGTCCAGATCGGGGTTCAGTACGGTGCCCGCCTCACCACCGGTGCAGGTCACCACAAGTACGTCAACGCCCTCGTGGACGTAGCGTGCCATGCTTGCCGCACCCTTGCTGGACTCATCGTCAGGGTGGGCGTGAACTGCCATGAGTCGCAGGCCATCCCCACTGGTCGCCTCGGACATGCCACCATTGTCCCCGATGCCTCCGGTGACCTCGTCCAGACAGACACGGCGCGCCGCCCTGCCGGGACGGTCGCGCGTGCTCGGCTTCCCCCTGCGCTGGCTCGACATCCCGTGGCTCGGTGGGATCAGGGTGGCACCCTGGTTCCTGCTGGCGACAGTCCTCATCATCGTGGTCGCGGCGGTCGGCGCCGGGTGGGTCCAGGGCCATCCGGACCGGCTGGACTATGCCACCCGCGCCTTCCGGATCAACGGGACGCAGGCGCAGCTGACGTTCGATGTGGAAAAGTCACCCAACGCCGTGGCACAATGCACTGTCCGCGCACGCTCCCGGGATGACCAGGTCGTCGGCCGACGTACCGACATCGTTGTCGGTCCGACTACAGACGGCCGACGGGTCACGACCGTAAAGGTCACACTGACCACATCACGGGAGGCAAACGTGGTCGAAGTCGAGGACTGTCAGATCACCCGCCCCGGCTGACAAGCGGGCGGGGTCCTGGCACGCAACCAGGGCGCGGTCGTGTCCTGGTTCGTCGTCTACGGCAAGCAGTGACGCTTGCCTGCGCGCGGTTGCTCCGACTCAGACTGCCAACTGTTAAGCTGGGCGTTTGCCCCTGTCCCCGCCATCACTTCCAACCCCCGCCCACCGCCCTTGACTCCAACAATTTCCACCATCGGCCGCCCTTCACGGCGAAATAACCCAACAAAGGCCCCGCGAGAGTCCCACCGAGATATAGCGGCCCCAAGCAATGTAACCGGCCAAAGGCCGCGCGATCATGGTTCTGTCGCGCGCGGCCGGCGGCCCCAGGCAACGTAAGGAGCGTGACGCGTGTCGCAGCAGACGTGGCTGACCCAGGAGGCGTACGACCGGCTCCGCGGGGAGCTCGACCACCTCACCGGGACCGGTCGTGTCGAGATCGCCAACAAGATCGAAGCTGCTCGCGAGGAGGGTGACCTCAAGGAGAACGGCGGCTACCACGCAGCCAAGGAAGAACAGGGCAAGATGGAGTCCCGCATCCGACAGCTCACCGACCTGCTGCGTGACGCGCGAGTCGGCGAGGCGCCGCAGTTCAACGGCGCTGCGGGTCCGGGCACCGTGGTCGAGGTCCGCTTCCCCGACGACGACGACACCGAAAAGTTCCTGATCGGATCCCGCGAGGACCACAGCACACCGCTTGAGGTGTATTCGGCACAGTCACCACTGGGTGGAGCGGTCGCCGGCCACAAGGCCGGTGACACCGTGACCTACACCCTGCCCAACGGCCGCCCGGCCCGGGTTGCGATCGTCTCGGTGGAGCCGTACCACCGCTGATCTCCTCAGAGCGACCGGCCCGGACCCGCAGCCCGGGCCGGCATACCGCAGCCGGGGTAACCGACTTCCCGAGACCTCCGGCGGCGCACAAAACATCATCGCGCCGCCTCCGGTCAGTGCCCACCCCAAGACCTCCGGCGGCGCACAAAACATCATCGCGCCGCCTCCGGTCAGTGCCCACCCCAAGACCTCCGGCGGCGCACAAAACATCATCGCGCCGCCTCCGGTCGGGGCAACTTCCCTGCGCCCGAGACCCCGGGGACGTACCGTCAACTAGTGCTCGATCTGTCAGGGGCCCAGGCCCCGCAGTCCCCTGAACCGACAACGCTCGGTGTCCTGCGTGGCTCAGGACACCGGCACCGGTCCGTACGCACTGAACTGCGCAACAACACCCTCGCCCGGATGGCGGGTGGCGAGAACCGGTTTCCCGGCATCGTCGGCTTCGACGACACCGTGCTCCCCCAGGTCGAGCGTGCCCTGCTCGCCGGGCACGACATCGTCTTCCTCGGGGAACGCGGGCAGGGCAAGACCCGCCTGATCCGCACCCTGGTGGGCCTGTTGGACGAGTGGACACCGGTGGTCTCCGGCTGCGAGATCAATGATCACCCTTTCACCCCAGTGTGCACCCGGTGCCGGCTGTTGGTCACCGAGTTCGGTGACGACACCCCGGTTTCGTGGAAGCACCGCTTCGAACGGTTCGGCGAGAAACTGGCCACGCCGGACACCAGCGTCGGCGATCTGATCGGCGACGTCGACCCGGTCAAGGTCGCACAGGGCCGCACTCTGGGTGACCCGGAGACCGTCCACTACGGTCTGATACCACGTACCAACCGCGGCATCTTCAGCGTGAACGAACTTCCCGACCTGGCCGAACGGATCCAGGTATCGCTCCTGAACGTGCTAGAGGAACGCGACATCCAGGTCCGGGGCTACGTCCTGCGGCTCCCGCTCGACCTGTTTCTCGTCGCTTCGGCGAATCCCGAGGACTACACCAACCGGGGCCGGATCATCACACCTCTCAAGGACCGCTTCGGCGCCGAGGTCCGCACCCACTACCCGCTGCGCCTCGACGACGAACTGGCCCTGATCCGCCAAGAGGCGGCGCTGAACTGGCGGGACTCGCCGCTGGGCCTTCCCGCCGTCCCCGACCACCTGCTGGAGGTGGTCGCGCGCTTCACCCGGCTGGTGCGCGACGCCCCGCAGGTCGATCGGCGCTCCGGCGTGTCGGCCCGGCTGTCGGTGGCCGCCGTCGAGACCGTGGCCGCCTCGGCGGTGCGCCGGGCGGCGCTGGCCGGCGAAAACGTTCCGACGGCCCGGGTCGTCGATCTCTCAACGATCGTGCCGGCGGTACGCGGCAAGGTCGAGTTCGACCAGCTGGAGGAGGGGCGGGAGGACGAGATCCTCGCGCACCTGCTGCGGCGGGCTGTCGCCGAGACCTTTCGCGCCCGACTCGCCGGCACCGACCTGAGCGGTCTGCAACGGCGTTTCGAGGTGGACGGCCCGGTTGAGACCGGTGATCTCATCCCGGCCACGGAGTTGCTTCGGCGGGTCGGCCCGGTGCCGGGGCTCGCCGCGATCCTCATCAGGCTCGGCATTGACGGTGCGGAGTCGCCGGGGCTCGCCGCGGCCGGGCTTGAACTGGCTATGGAGGGTCTGCACCTCAACCGGCGGCTCGCCAAGGAAGAACTGCCGGGCCGGACGGTGTACGGCGGATGAGCGCCGGGACCGGGCCGGCGGGATTCCGGTACGGCCCATGGGACGGGGGCCCGGACCCCCTGGCATACCCGTTCGACGTGGCGGGCGCGCTGGACGAGATGTCCGAGCACATCCTTGATGGCCGAACCCCGCGCGAGGCTCTGGACGCGTTGCTGCGCCGGGGCACACCCAACCGCCGTGGCCTGGAGGATCTGCGCCGCCAGGTGGAGCGCCGGCGGCGCGAGGCCCGCGCGCGCGGGCGTCTGGACGGCACTCTGGAGCAGGTCCGTGAGCTTCTGGACGAGGCGGTGGGGCAGGAGCGGACCGCGCTGTTCCCGGACCCCTCCGACGATGCCCGCCTGCGCGAAGCCGAACTCGACGCCGTGCCGGGCGACCCGGCCCGGGCCGTGAGCGCGCTGGCCGACTACGAGTGGCGTTCGCCCCTTGCGCGCGAGACGTTCGCAAAGATCTCCGACCTGCTCCGCCGCGAGGTGCTCGACACGCAGTTCCGCGGCATGAAACAGGCGTTGGAGAACAGCACGCCCGCGGCCATGGCCCGAGTGGCAGACATGCTGAACGCGCTCAACAGCATGCTGGAGGCGGATGCCCGCGGCGAGCACACCGACGCCGCGTTCGAGAACTTCATGCGCTCGTTCGGTGACTTCTTCCCGGACAATCCGCGCTCGCTGGACGAGCTGGTGGATTCGTTGGCGCGGCGCGCCGCGGCTGCTGCGCGGCTGATGGCGGGCCTGTCCCCGCAGCAACGTCAGGAACTGGCCGATCTGATGACCGCCGCCATGGCTGACATGGGCCTGGCGGCCGAGCTGTCCCGGCTGCACGATGCGCTCCGGGCCGCCCGCCCGGACCTCGGCTGGGGCCAGCCCGCGCGCGGCCGGGTGCGGGACCCGATGACCGGCGAGCGCCCCCTCGGGCTGGGGGAGGCCACCAGCGCGCTGGAGGAGCTGGCTGAGCTCGACGAACTGGCTGCCGCGCTGTCCCAGGACTACGCCGGGGCGTCCCTGGAGGACATCGATCCGGACGCGATCGCGCGAGCGCTGGGCCGAGATGCCGTCGACGACCTGCGTACCCTCCAGCAGATCGAAAAGGAGCTGGAACGCCAGGGTTTCCTGACCCGCAACGCCGGCAACCTGGAGCTGACCCCGCGGGCGGTCCGCCGCATCGGGCAGACCGCGCTGACTCGCATCTTCCACCGGTTGGACGCCCACGGACGCGGTGATCACGATGTCGCCGACGCCGGCGCGGCCGGCGAGCTCACCGGGACATCCCGGCGGTGGTGCTTCGGTGACGCCCAGCCCCTCGACGTCGTCCGCACTGTCCGCAACGCGGTTCTACGGGCGGGGCCGGCCGGCCCGGACGGAGCGGTGCGCCTGGATGTCGCCGACTTCGAAGTCGCCGAGACCGAACGCCGGACCTCGGCCGTGGTGTGCCTGTTGGTCGATCTCTCCTATTCCATGGCGCTGCGGGGGACCTGGGGAGTGGCGAAGTCGACAGCGCTCGCGCTGCACACCCTGATCAGCACGAAGTTCCCGCAGGACACGATCCATCTGGTCGGTTTCTCCGACTACGCCCGGCTGCTGCGCCCGGTGGAGCTCGCCGGGCTGGACTCCGAAGTGGTACAGGGCACGAACCTCCAGCACGCACTGATGATCGCGGGTCGGCTGGTGTCGAAACATCCGGATTCCGAACCGATCGTACTGGTGGTCACCGACGGTGAGCCGACCGCGCACCTGATGCGTAACGGCACGCCCGCCTTCTCCTGGCCGCCCACTCCGGAAACCCTCGAGCTGACCCTGGCCGAGGTGGACCGACTGACCCGCCGTGGGGCGACAATCAACGTGTTCATGCTTGACAACGAGCCACGGCTGGTGCAGTTCGTCGATGAGGTCGCGCGGCGCAACGGCGGTCGGATGCTGTCCCCCGATCCGGGGGCGCTGGGTCAGTATGTCGTCCGGGACTACCTACGCGCACGTAGCGGACGACGTTCCCGCTGATTGCGACCGCCCGGCCCTCTTCGCCCGCAACATGGCAAGATCGGCATTGCGGACGGCAACCTCAGGATGGCCCTCGGCCGGTTCCGCCACGGCGATACCGACGGTCGCGTCAACACTGACCAACGTCGCGCCGACGGACATGGGCTGGCGGATCGCGGCAAGCAAGCGGTCTGCGACCCCGCGGGTCTGCGGGCCGTCCACATCGCGCAGGACGACGGCAAACTCGTCGCCACCGAGGCGGTAGACCACGTCCTGCGCCCCACTCACCCTGGCCAGGCGTGCTCCGATGATCCGCAACACCTCGTCGCCGACGTCATGGCCGTACGTGTCGTTCAGTGGCTTGAACCGATCAAGATCAATAAGCAGTACCGCGAACGTCGATACCGCCCCGTCCTCGGTGATGCCATGAAGGCGCCGAACAAACGCAGCCCGGTTCGGCAGGCCGGTGAGAGCGTCATGGCGGCCCTGGTGGCGCAACTGGTCCTGGCGCTTCCGGCGTTCGCCGATCTCATGGCAGGTCAGCAGGATGCCGGCCACCTCCGGCTGGCCGCGCAGATCGCTTGCCTCGATGTCGAACCAGCGGTAGCCGCGGTCGAGCGCATGCAGCCGAATATCGCGGACCGCGGCGGCGCCCACCTCCGCGGCGAGCCGCAGGAACTCCGCCAGGGTGGCTGCATCGTCGGGATGGGCCGCGTCGGGCAGGTGCCGGCCGACGTAGCACCGGGCCCGGTGACCGAGCAGTACCTCGACAGCGGAGCTGACAAAGGTGATGCGGCCATCCGCGCCGGTGGCGATCACGAGATCGTGGGCGTTGTGGAGCAGTGCCTGCAGCCGTCCTTCGTCGCGACGCAGCGCCGATTCCCGCCGACCGTGGCGGACGGTGAGCCCGGCAACCGCAGTGGTGACCAGGGCGAGCAGGGCGAGCAGGCTTAGGTCGCGGCTCCACCGGCCGGATCTGATGTCCCCGTAGAAGGCCGAAACCGATTGTTGCTCCGCGCCATGACGTACCTGTGTCTGCAGCCACACGCTGATCGCGGCCATCGCGAGCAGGACAACGCCGCCGACCAGCGGTGCGATCAGCCGGCCCGACCGGTACCGGCGGGCACGACCCGTGGGCACGCAACGCTCGGGTCGTCCGGATGCGGAGAAATGCCCACCGACCGCACCGACCGCGGATTGACGTGGCGCCGGCAGGTACACCTCGCCGGCAAGGTCGGTGACGGGGATACGAGGACGACTGGCAAGAGGCTGGGCGCCAGCGACCGCCACGACGAAGCGGCCTTTCCCGGTCCGCTTGGCCTCGTACATAGCCTGGTCCGCGACGCCGAGGAAATGGTCGGGCGTTTCGAGCGACAGCGTCGAGGTCGCGATGCCGATGCTGACGTCAACCTGAACGATCGATGTCCCGACGGTGATCGGTGCGCGTATCGATTCGATGACACGGTCGGCGACCGCACCCGCCGATACCTCGTCCGCGCCCGCGAGCAGGATCGCGAACTCGTCGCCGCCGAGCCGGGCCGCCAGGTCCCCATCGCGCAGCGTCTGGACGAGACGGGCCGCGACGACCCGCAGAACCGCATCACCGGCATCGTGGCCAAGACCGTCGTTGACCGGCTTGAAGTGGTCGAGGTCGATGAACAGCAGCGCGAACGACGACCCACCGCAACGGGCGGTACCGACGGCCGCTGCCAACGCGCTCATGAAGAGCGTCCGGTTGGGAATACCCGTCAGTGCATCGTGTGACGCCTGGTAACCCAGCCGGTCCTGCAGGTCCTTGCGCTCACCCGTCTCGTGACAGGTGACCAGCACACCGGCCAACTCGGGATGGTCGGTGACGTCACGTGCTTCCAGGTCGAACCAACGCACCGCACCCGAGGCAGGGATCAATCGTACGTCGAAAGCGGTGCCGCCGCCGGGCTCGGCAAGTAACCGCTGGATCCGGCCCACGTCGTCAGCATGGGCGAAGTCGGTGAGCGCGCAGCCGAGCCAGGATGTGGTGTCATAGCCGAGCAGGTCCCTAACAGCCGGGCTGACAAAAGTCATCACCCGATCCACACCGACGACGACGATGATATCCCGGACGCCGCCGAGCATGGTGCGCAGTCGGGCCCGACCCCGCTTGGCCGACCGCTCCCGGCGCAGCCCGAACGCGGCCAGGCCGCCCAGGCAGCTGGTAAGGACAACCAGCAGGATCAGGTCATGGCGGCGCTGGCGGGCCCGGAGATCGGCGAACATGCGTGCTGTGGGCTGCTGGAAAATCGTCGTATAACCGGTCGTTTGCTGGCGCGCCGCGAGAGTGGTGAGCTGCGCCGCGCCACGGCCTGACGTCCACACCCGGACCGCGCCCGGAATCAGATCCGCAAGGCGCGCCGGTTCAACCAGCCGTCGGCCCCGCAACGCCTGGTCCCAGGATGCGAACGCGACGCCCGAGGCATCAAGATTGCCGAACCCGCCAGGAACACCGCCGAACGAGGCACGCTTCTCCTCACGCTGCCGGGACACAGCCTCGTCGGCGACCTGCACCACCACCGCCCACGGGCGACCGGTGCCCACCGGTGCGACCGTGGCCCGAACGATCTGATCGTCCAGGACGAATACCGGCGACATGGCCGACCGTCCAGCCAGTGCGGCCGACCAGGCCTCACCAAGATCAGATACGGATATCCGACGCGCCGCTGGAACGGTGGCCACCGGCCTACCAACCGGGTCGACGAGGGCGACGACCAGGCTGGGGTCTCCAGCGGGCGTTCGTTGCAGCTGCCGCAGCAGTCGGGCGTCGGCGTCCGGCTGGTCCGGAATGAACGGCGTGCTCTCGACGGCCGCCCGCATTCGTTCTGGATCGTCCACTTTTGAGGTGTTGTAGGCGATTCGCTCAACAAGGCTGGACCGGTCGGAAAGGCGCTCCCGCTCTGCCTCCCGCAGGCCGGTCTTCCCGGCCGCCACGGCCACCGACGCGAGTGCGACAACCATCGCCAGCCCGCCGGCCAGCGGGGCGAACCGTCGTAGTTGCCCTCGTTCGACCGCACTTCCAGCGAGGCCGGGCTGTCCGCCGAACCAGGCACGACGGTTGCCAAAAACCGGACCAGTTCGAATGACCCTTACCCCTCGTGACAGCCAGCCGTAATAACGGTCAGTCGTGACAACACAAGAAGTGTGCGAACGAGAAGAAGGAATTTGATCGAACACTTACTCATACGTGATGGTACCGTGCCAACCCGTCACGCTCCTAGCGAGCACCCTGTTACCAACCCGGGCAGTGACACAGGGCACAAAGGCGACCATCGCCGAAACCGGCCCATCCCCATGCCCATCCCCATGCCCGGGCCCTACGCGATGGCCCTACGCGATGGGCATCCTGCGCGCAGTGGTGGCCACTTCGCCTCGGTGGGCCACGTCGTCGAGCTTGTCCAGCAGGCGCTCCCAGACCTGGCGCGGGAGGTCGTGGCCCATTCCGTCGATCTCCAGCAACTCGGCGAACGGGACGGCGGCCGCGGTATGGCGACCACCGGCGACCGGAATGAGCGGATCGGCCGTACCGTGCACGACCAGGGTGGGAATCGTCAGCTGGCGCAGGGCCGCCGTCCGGTCGTCAGCCGCCAGGGCGGCAAGCAACTGCCGCGCGGTCCCGTGCGGGTCGTACCTGCGGTCCCACGCCATCCCAGCCCGCCGACGCGCCCACTCGCGGTCGTGCGGGAACTCACCCGGCCCGATGATGTTGTATGCCTGCTCGGCCCCGTCTATGAACGCCTCGCGGCTCGCGGCCACCGGGCGCAGCAATGCGGCAGCCGCCTCCGGGGTCGGCTGGGTCTCCTCATAGTTGCCCGGGGTCGAGGAGACCGACGTCAGGCTGCGTACCCGATCGGGAAAGTGCAGCGCAAGCGTCTGGGCGATCATGCCACCCAGAGAGCTCCCCAGGACGTGCGCGGACTCCCAGCCCAGAGCGTCCATCAGACCGATGGCATCAGCCGCCATGTCCAGGAGAGTGTAGGCAGCGGCGTCGGCATCCCCGGAGAGCGCGGCCGTGAGGTCCGGCTGGCCAAGATGATCAAAGTGGGTGGAAAGCCCGACGTCCCGGTTGTCGTAGACGACGACCCGGAAACCTCTGCGCACCATCGCGCGGAGAAGATCAGGATGCCAGCCGACAAGCTGCTGGCCCAGCCCGCTGACGATGAGGAGCGGCAGGCCGCTGGGGTCACCGTGCAGCTCGTACGCGATTTCGATGCCATTGGCCTGAACCGTGCCCATAGACGGAAGGTAGCGAGCAGGCGCCGCTGATGCTCGCAATCCATCGAACTTCCGCCGAAGATCACCCATACACACGCAATCGCGCACTCAGCCAGGACCGTACAGCCGCCGCTCCCGCTGACGCTCCCACTGGTGCCCCCACTGGTGCCCATCGCCCCACCCGTGCACGCTCGACTACCTTAAGTCGAAAACCTGATGCTCAAAGTGACATTCGCGAGGGCGGGTACGGGTGGTCTTCCCTACGATCGAGTTCGCGGCGTTCTTCGCCGTGGTCATGGCAGGCTCCTGGAGCCTGATGCCCCGCCCGCACCTGTGGAAACCCTTCATCCTGGGCACCTCCTACTTCTTCTACGGATATGCCGACAAACGGTTCGTCGCGCTCCTACTCGCCTCGACCGCCCTCAATCAGGCGGCCGCGCTCGCCCTTGCCCGGTGGCGGGACCGGCGCATCCTCATCGCGGCGATCAGCTGCGATCTGGGCCTGCTGGGCTGGTTCAAGTACTACGGATTCTTCGCCCTCTCCGTCGACCGGATGCTCGACCGCATCGGGCTGCCTGCGCCACTCCCGCTGCTCCAGGTCGCATTGCCGGTCGGCATATCATTCTTCACGTTCCAGGCGATGTCATATGTCATCGACGTCCATCGCGGGACCATCCAGCCGGCGAAGACCAGCGACTTCGCCGTGTACCAGGCGTTCTTCCCACATCTCGTGGCCGGGCCGATCGTCCGGGCCAGTGAGTTCATTCCACAGCTGGCCACCCCGCGAGACCCGGACCAGGTGCCGGCCACCCGGGCCATCTTCCTGATCGTCGGCGGCCTCGTCAAGAAGATCGCGCTCGCGGACCTGCTTGCCACGCAGATCGTCGATCCGGTCTTCGACACCCCGAGCCAGCACTCGTCGCTGGAGGTACTGGTTGCCATCTACGGCTACGGCGTGCAGATCTACTGCGACTTCTCCGCCTATTCGGACATGGCCATCGGAATCGCCCTCCTGCTCGGTTTCA
>NZ_CAUVXL010000046.1:0-3811 GCF_963555915.1 Protofrankia sp. Cas4 | reverse complement strand
GCTTCCCCGACAACTTCGACCGCCCGTACACCGCGGCCAGCCTGCGCGAATTCTGGCGACGGTGGCACATAACGCTGTCACGCTGGTTGCGGGACTATGTGTACGTACCGCTGGGAGGCAACCGGCACGGTCCTCGGCGCACCTACGTCAACCTCATGATCACAATGATCCTCGGCGGGCTGTGGCACGGAGCTGCCTGGACGTTCGTCATCTGGGGCGCTCTGCACGGTGCCGGGCTGGCAGGCGAACGCCGATGGGCCCAGTCCCGCCGCCGACCCGCCGCCCCTGCTGTCATGACCGCCCCTGCTGTCATGACCGCCGCGGCGCCATGGCCGCAGGTGCCGGCGCCGCGAACACCACGGCTGGCCAGCCGCCACTCCGGGACCGACTCCCAGCCCCACCCTCCGGCAACGGTGGTCATCTCCACCGCGACCACCACCGCGACCACCACCGCGACCACCGCAGTCGCCGGAGGACCCGCCGGCGCCGCGTCCCGGCTGTATTCCGTTGCACGGCCCGTTGCGCGACTATGGTTCGGGCGCCTGGTCGTCTTCCATTTCGTCTGCGCGACCTGGGTCCTGTTCCGCTCCCCCGACGTCGAGGCCGCCATCGACATCTTCGTCCGCCTGGTGAGCGCGCCAGGACCGGCGCCGCTGGTGACCAGAGAGGTCCTGCTCGCCATCGCCACCGGCCTCCTCACCCAACTCACCCCGAAGAGCTGGCGGCTGCATGCGGCGGACATCTTCTCCCAACTCAGCGTTTTCGGCCAAGCCGTGGTAATCGTCGGGTTCATCCTGATTGCCCACGCGATTGTCGGCCGGCAGGATGTCGCACCATTTATATACTTCCGGTTCTGAACGCCTGTTCTGAAAACCTGGCCCAAAACAACACGGCCGCGGATGAAAGCAGCGGCCGGCACCGGCAAGCTGGCGAGGCAGAGTAGGTTCCAACCTTGTTGGGGGGCGCGATGAGCGAACAGAAACCGATTCGGGCACCGGAGACCGCTGGGAACACGCACAAGGACCCGAAAAGCCGGACGAAGCCGGACGCCGATATGGCGGCGCCCGGAATGGAACATGTCCGGCGACCGCAGACAGGTCGTACCCGCCGCCTGCCGGGGGGCACCGTGTCGGCACGACAGGCGGCCAGGCTCGTCGTCACCAGCCTCAGCCTGCTACTCCTGCTCGACGCCGCCGGCATGGTCCACGCCGGCGAGGGCATGTCACCCGGGCTGACCCGCACCATCGTGCTCGGCGTGGGCCGTCCACTCCACCGGATTACCAACGCCGTCGGGCTCGACGCGATCCCCGGGCTCCTCACCTCGACGTTCGGGCATGACAGGGCCTCGGCACCATCGTCAGAACTGACCGGCACCGATCCGAGGACGCCGCCGCCGGGATTGGAGACCGGCGCCGCCAGCACCGCCCGTGCAGATGCGGCCGACGGCAGAATCCCGACAGCCCAGCCCTCGGCGGTGTCCGCCGCGTCGCGGGCCGCAGCCCCGGAAACGTCCTCGGCACCGCCATCTGGCCCGGCCGGCGTCGCGGCTGCCCCGCGCCGTCCCGACGCTGCCACGCCGCTGCGCCTCCTGGTGACCGGAGACTCGCTGAGCGACAGCATCGGGCCGTCGATGGTGAACGGGTCCCACGGCACCATCCACGCCGATACCGACACCCACGCCGGTACCGGCCTGGTGCGTCCGGATTTCTTCGACTGGGCGGCCCAGGCCCGCGCGCAGGTCACCAAGGGCGATCCAGAGGCGATTGTGGTCGCCGTCGGTGGCAACGACGCACAGGGAATCACGCTGCCGGACGGCAGCACCCTCGCGACCGGGTCACCCCAATGGTTGGCCGAGTATCGCCGCCGCGCCATCGTCGTCATGCAGATCTGGTCTTCGGGGGGCAGTCGCCGCGTCTACTGGATGAGTCTGCCCCCCGCCCGCGAACCGAGGCTCAACAACTACTACCACCAGATCTCCGAAGCCGCCGCAGATGCCGCCCGAAGAGTTCCCGGAGTCCGCTTCGTCAACGTCAGCGACCGGCTGTCGAACAACGGGTCTTACAGCAGTTACCTCACCGACGACAGGGGACAGACAGTACTCGCCCGCTCCACTGATGGTGTTCACCTGACGCTTGATGGTGCCGCCATCGTCGCCGATATCTTCGTAAAGGAGATCAACGCCGACTGGCACATGATATCCTGAGACATCTTCCTGGGACGGCCACCTCCACCCGGAAGGCCCGATTATGGTGAATTTACGTCCTTGTTTCAGGGTCGGCGCCCCTCAAGGTCCAGGCGAGCAGCCCGGACGGCCGACCGAGCGCGCTCTGCGATATCACGTCGGCGATCCGAGCAACCGTTGACAACATGACCACGGGTATCGGCGAGCAGCGTCTCAACCAGGTCGGTGGCCAACACGACGATCTGGTCCGCAAGCGCATGGTCGGCCAGACTCGGCGGCCTGACACCGGCTGGCGCGCCAGAGCCCGCTTGATGACCGAGGTCGGCGAGTTCGGCGGCAAGCGCGCGCACCCGATCAGCACGGGTACCCACAGAGGCAGACCGCTGCCGCCAGGAACCCGGCGTCCACCCCTGGATCCGATCGTGCAATCGTCGTACCTCACTGACCAGATCCCCGGCGAACATGAGTTCCACATCGGTCACGGACGAAGGTTATCCCGTGACAGCCGTGGCGGGTCTTGCCGTTGTCCGGCTGGTGGTGCACGCTCCATCCATGGTTCGTTGACCAGTGCGTACTGGAGGCGTCAATGTCGCAACAACGCTCCGAAGAGACCCACCACAGCCTTATCGAACGAATTCCGAGAATCACCGGACATGAGGTCGGCCACTGGCTGGGATGCCTCGACCGCGGGCCGGGTCTGCTTCGCTTCTCCGAGCGCGTGAACTGGCTCCAGGACGAACACGGTCTCCCACATTGCTATGCGGCGGCCGTCGTTCACGAAGCCGATCTACGCAGGCGGGCAATCCGCACCTGACGGCGGTCTCGCCCGAGGTCGGCCTGACACCGAGCCGGCCGAATCCCAGAGCCGGCCGAATCCCAGAGCCCACCGGTCGATTCGCACACTACCGTTAGGCCGGTTGCGCGAGAATCGACTCATGGACATCGAGGCAGCGCGGACACACATCCGCGAGAACCATCACGCCGTTCTCGCGACGTTTCGCCGGGACGGCACCCCTCAAATGTCACCGGTCACGGTCGGAGTGGACACCGACGGTGCAGTTATCATAAGCAGCAGGGAACCTGCCTACAAGGTCCGCAACCTGTACCGGGACCCGCGCGCGACTGTGTGCGTCATTCCGGATGCCTTCTACGGGCCGTGGATTCAGGTGAGTGGTCGGGCCCATATCATCTCGCTGCCGGCAGCCATGGAAACCCTCGTCTACTACTACCGCTCACTGTCGGGCGAACACCCCGACTGGGACGATTATCGTGCCGCCATGGTCCGCGACCAGCGCTGCGTGATCAGTATCAAGATCGACAGCGCCGGTCCAGACCACTCCGGCTAGGCCTGTCCGGTGGATATTTGGTCGATGCGATCAAAAATCCGTCGGACAGGCCCTAGCTTCGGAGTTTCGACAACAGACGGAGCATCTCCACGTATACCCAGACAAAGCCGACGAGCAGGCCGAAACCGGCCCGCCAGGCCTCCTCACGAGGCGCACCGCTGGCAATCGCGCGCTCGATGTAGTCGAAGTCGAGGATGAACTGGAGGCTCGCGACCACAAGCACGGCGACGCTGAACAGGATGCCGAGCGGAGAGGCGTCATTGATGACTGGAAGGTGACTACC
>NZ_CAUVXL010000045.1:0-10453 GCF_963555915.1 Protofrankia sp. Cas4 | reverse complement strand
GGTCGTAGGCGTCGCGCTGGTCGATCAGCGTTTGGACGCGTTCGGGACGCAGGCTACGGAACTCCCGTTCGACGACGGCGGAGTACCGGATGTTGGTGGCCAGTCGGGCCATCCACCGCTCGACGAACCGTGACAGCCGCGTCACCGCATCCGCGCGCATGAGCGTCTCATCCTCGGTCAGGTAGCGCAGGCCGTCGGCGTGGACGTGCTCGGCGATGGCGTAGAGGAGGTCCTCCTTGGTGTCGATGTAGTAGTAGAGGCTGCCCTTGAGCAGGCCGACCCGGGACGCGATGTCCTGGATCGTGGTCGCCTCGTAGCCCTTCTCGTAGAACACATGGGCGGCTACATCAAGGATTTCGTGCCAGCGGGACTCGCCCACCACGGCCTTCGGCGGTCGCGCGGACAGCCGAGGGACACCAGCGCCCGTCCCCGGGCCGTGCGACTGCCCGGCTGCGTCGCTCACCCGGCCATGTCCCATCGGGCAGATCACCTTCTTCGACGAATGTGCCGCTTGACGGACCGCCTGTGCCAGACCAATCTAACGGTTGTTTGACCTGCACGTCCAGGTCCACGATACGAGTCAGTCGCCCGACCACGTTCCCGCAGTCCGTGGCGGCGGCCGGGGCGTCCAGGAGGCAGCGAGATGACAGAAGTGGCGCCGGGCGACGACGAGATCGGGCAGTTCGTCGCCCTGGCCACAGCCTTCCTGGACCGGCACGCCAAGCGCCGGCCCGAGCGCCTCGGCCAGCTGGGGTGGGGTGAGGGCCCGGACGACATCGCCGTGCTGGAGGTGCACGCCGACGCCGACGCCGAGCAGCGCGATCTCACCGCGGCGCAGGCGTGGCGGGCGACGGTCTTCGACGCCGGGTTCGGTTGGCTCGGCGGCCC
The DNA here is from genome assembly GCF_963555915.1 of Protofrankia sp. Cas4. Lineage (NCBI taxonomy): Bacteria > Bacillati > Actinomycetota > Actinomycetes > Frankiales > Frankiaceae > Protofrankia > Protofrankia sp. Cas4. The sequence goes on along the minus strand of NZ_CAUVXL010000045.1, from coordinate 9,565 downwards.
GGTGGAGTACGGCGGCGGCGGCCGCAACCCGGTCCTCGACGACGTCTACCGCGGTCTGGAGTCCGGGTATGAGGTGCCGAACCAGAACATCATCGCCAGCGGCACCGCGCTCGTGGCGCCCGCGGTGATCGCACACGGCAGCGCCGAGGTGAAGGCCCGGTACCTGCGCGGCGTCTTCCGTGGCGACCTCGTCTGCTGCCAGCTGCTGTCCGAACCCGACGCCGGCTCCGACCTCGCCGGGCTGCACACCCGCGCGGTGCGCGACGGCGACGAGTGGGTCGTCACCGGCCAGAAGGTGTGGAGTTCCTACGCCCACCTCGCCCACGTCGGGCAGCTCCTGGCCCGCACGGATCCGGATGCCTCCAGGCACGCCGGACTGACGATGTTCCTCGTCGACATGGACAGTCCCGGCGTGCAGGTCAGGCCGCTGCGGATGATGACCGGTGAGGCCCACTTCAATGAGATCTTCCTGGACGAGGTGCGGATCCCCGACCGCCACCGGGTCGGGGCGGTCGGCCAGGGCTGGCAGGCCACGATCACCACGCTGATGAGCGAACGGGCCGCCGTCGGCGGCGGCGCGACCTCACCGGCCATGGACCCCGTCCATCGCGTCACGGCGCTGGCCCGCCAGCTGGGCCGTGCCGGCGACCCGCTGCTACGGCAACGGCTCGCCGACGTCCACCTCCATGAGCGGTTGCTGCGCTACCTGGGGCTGCGCCAGGAGGCCGCCCTCGCGGCCGGCCGGCCGCCCGGACCGGAAGGATCGGTGATGAAGCTGTTGTACTCACAACAGGCTCGGCGGATCGGCGAACTGGCCGCGGACCTGCTGGGACCGGCGGTCACCGCCGACAACGGCGAGTGGGGGACGTTCGCCTGGGCGCGGTGGGTGTGTGGAGCGCCGTTGCTGCGGATCGCCGGCGGCACGGACGAGATCCAACGCAACACCCTCGCCGAACGGGTGCTGGGACTGCCCCGGGGGCCGCGGTGACAACGCCGGCCGCCGCGCGGCCGAGCGCACCCTCCATCGCCACCACCGCCGCCACGACCGCCACACCCGGTACCCTCGGGGTGCTCCAGCGTGATCGCGAGGTGACCGCGACGGAGCTGCGCCGTCGCGCGGAGTGGATCCGGCTGGAGACGATCAGGCTCGTCGGCATCGCCGGCAGCGGCCACTACAGCAGCACGTTCTCCGCGGCCGAGCTGTTCGCCGTCCTCTACTACCGGGTGCTCCGCCTCGTCCCGGCGGACCCGGCCTGGCCGGACCGGGACAGGTTGCTGCTCGGCAAGGGCCACGCCGCGGTCGGTCTCTACCCGTGCCTGGCCGACCTCGGCTTCTTCCCGACCGAATGGCTCGACTCCTATACCCGGCTCGGTAGCCCGCTCGGGGACCACCCGGACATGACGAAGGTACCGGGGGTCGACTTCAGTTCCGGCTCCATCGGTCACAACCTGTCGGTCGGCCTCGGGATGGCGCTCGCCGCCCGCCTGTCCGGACACAGCTACCGCACCTACGTCGTGCTGGGCGACGGCGAGCTGCACGAAGGTCAGGTGTACGAGGCGATGATGGCCGCCTCCCACTTCCGGCTCGGCAACCTCGTCGCGGTCGTCGATGCCAACGGCTCGTGCCTGGACGGCCCCACCTCGCAGGTCATGAACGTGGAGCCGATCGCCGGCCGGTTCGCCGCGTTCGGCTGGCGCACGGTGGAACTGGACGGTCACGACGTCGAGGCGTTGATGACTGCGTTCGTGACGTTGCCACCGCCTACTTACGATCAGCCGACCTGCGTGGTCGCCCGCACCATCAAGGGCAAGGGCGTGTCGTTCATGGAGTCGGCCGAGGAGTGGCACCTGGGCTTCCTCGGGCCGGCCGACCGAGAACGCGCCGAGCGGGAGATCCGGGAGCGGCTGGCATGAGCCGCCCGGATGATCGAGAGGAACGCTACCCCATGACCGTGCCGCTCGACCCGACGAGCTGGAACATCGCGACCAGCGACGGTCAGCTCGACGCGTTCGTGATGGGGGAGGAGCTCGCCGACCTGGCCGACGACCGGCCGGAGATCGTCCTGCTGACCGCAGACCTGATGACGTCCAACCGCACCGGCGACTTCGCCCGCCGCCACCCGCACCGCCACTTCGATCTCGGTATCGCCGAGCAGAACATGATGGGTGTCGCCGCGGGCATGGCCGCCTGCGGTTTCCGGCCGTACGTGTCGACGTTCGCGTCGTTCGCCAGCCTGCTGTGCGCCGAGCACCTTCGTACCGACCTTGCCTACCCCCGGATGCCCGTCCGGGTGCTCGCTCACCACGCCGGCATCGCGATGGGCTTCTACGGCACCTCTCATCACGCCGTCGAGGACATCGCCCTCACCCGCGCGATCGCCCACCTGACCGTGGTGGCGCCCTGCGACGCGAACGCGACCCGCGCGATACTGCGCGGGACCCTCGACCAGGACGGGCCGGTGTACATCCGGCTCGGCCGCGGCCGGGAGAAGCCGGTCTACGACGTGGTGCCGGCGCTGGCTCCCGGCCGCTTCGCCACGGTGCGCGAGGGTACGGACGCGACAATGATCGCGACCGGCCTCGGCGTACAGATCTCGCTCGCCGCTGCCGGTCTGCTCGCCGCGGACGGCATCGACGTCGGTGTCCTCGATGCCGTCTACCTCAAACCGTTCGACGAGGAGGCGGTCGTCGCCGCAGCCGAGCAGACGGGGCACCTGCTCACCGTCGAGGAACACAACGTCGTCGGCGGCCTTGGGGCCGCTGTCGGCGACGTCCTCGCCCGCCACGGGCTCGCGCCCGCATTTGCCGTACACGGGTTGCCCGACGACTACGCGCTCGTCGCCCCCCCGACCCACCTCTACCGGCACTACGGCCTGGACCCGACGACGGTGGCCGCGCGGATGCGCGAGCTGCTGAAGCGATGAGGTCTGCGATGAAGGCGGCGATGCGCACCGGAACCGACCAGCCAGCGAAAGGTGATCGTGGAACCATGATGACCGGCGAGCAGTACCTCGACTCGCTGCGAGACGGGCGCCGGGTGGCGCTCGACGGTGTCCTGCTGCCTGACGTCACCGCCGACCCGGGGCTTGGCAACGCCGCACGCTGGGTGGCCACCGGCTACGACCGCATCCGGTCGGGGTACCCGGACGGCGTAAACCCGATCTACCAGATCCCGCGGACGGTCGAGGACCTGCGGGCCAGGCTCGATCTTGTCCAGGAATCCGACGTGACGGTCGCCCTGACCTCCGCGGTCCTCGCGTTGCTGACTGCGGCGCCGCGACTGGCCATGGCGAACCCGGCCTACCGGGAACGGATACTGCACTATTTCGAGGACTGCCGGCGCCGCGACGTACGGTTCGCCGAGGTCATCACCGACGCCAAGGGCGACCGGTCGCTGCCGCCCGGCAAACAGGACGACCCCGACCTTTATCTGCGGGTCGTCGACCGCGACGCCGACGGCATCGTGATCAACGGGGCGAAGTTCCACATCACGATGGGCCCGCTGGTGCACGAGCTCGTCGTCATGCCCACCAAGCGGATGAAGCCGGGCGAGGAGCAGTACGCGGTGGCGTGCGCGGTGCCGGTGAACTCCCCGGGCGTCACCCAGATCGCCACCAGCCCGCACCCCCGGGGCAGCGACGGGCGGTCACACCCGGTGTCCGGCCGACATACCGACCCGGACTCAATAGTGATCTTCGATCACGTGCATGTGCCGTACGAGCGTGTCTTCCTCGACGGCGAGGTCGAGGAGTCCGCGGTGGTCGCCCACTCGCTCGGGCTGTGGGAACGGATCAACGGGGTGGCCGACATGGCGCGCCTCGGTGACCTGCTGGTCGGGATGGCCCAGCTCGTCGCCGAGGCGAACGGCGTCGACCGGATCCCGCACATCAAGGACAAGATTGCGGAGATGGTCATCTACGCCACCCTGGTGCGCGCCGGGCTGGAGGCGTCCATCGCCGGCGCGACCCACACCGAGGACGGCATGATCGCGCCCAACGAGCTGTATGCGAACGCCGCCAAGTACCACGCCGCGGCGCACTACCCGGTCATGGTTCGCAACCTGCACGACATCGCCGGGGGCGCCGTGGCGACGGCCCCCTCCATGGCCGACTACGACAACCCGCAGCTACGGCCCTATATCGACAAGTACCTGCGGACCATGCCCGGCGTCGACGGCTACTACCGGATGCGGCTGTTCCATCTGATCCGCGACGTCACCGCCGACGCGCTCGGCGGCCGGGAACTGGTCTCCTGGCTGCAGTCCGGCGGCGGACTGTTCGCGCAACGCACCGTGACCCGCAAACACTACGACATCGAGGCCGCCAAGGACCTGGCCCGGCGGGCCGGCGGGCTCCTCGACGGGGCCGAGCCGGCGAGCTACCCGGACGGCCATGGCTGAGTCTGCGACGCAGGCGACCGGCACCCGGCCAGCCGGCCAGCGCCGGGTGGCCCTGGTCACCGGCGGCACCCGCGGCATCGGCGCGGCGATCACCGAGCGGCTTGCGCGCGACGGCATCCACGTCGCCGCGGTCTACGTCCACGACGACGGCCGCGCGAAGGAGTTTCTGGACCAGGTCAGCAACGCGGGCATGTCCGTGTCGCTGCATCGCGGCGACATCGGCTCGCCGGCCGACTGCGCGCGGCTTGCCTGCGACGTCGTCGCCGCGCACGGCCCGGTCGACTACCTGGTGAACAACGCGGCCATCAGCAGCGACGCCCCGGCACACGAGATGACGGTCGAGCAGTGGGACGCGGTCGTGCGGGTCTCGCTGTCCGGCGTCTTCTACCTCACCCGGGCGGTGCTGCCCACGATGCTCGAGCGCGGCTTCGGCCGGATCGTCAACGTCGGCTCGATCGCCGGGACGATGGGCTCGACCTGGCAGGCGAACTACGCCGCGGCGAAAGGCGGGGTGATCGCGTTCACCAAGTCGATCGCTCGGGAGACCAGCCGCAGGGGCGTGACCGCCAACTGCGTGCTGCCCGGCCCGACGCGGACCGACATGGCAGCGGCCACCCCGGACGAGGTGAACGACAAACTGCTGCGGCTCATCCCGGCGCGGCGCGTGGGCCGACCCGAGGAGATCGCCCATGCCGTGCGTTTCCTTCTCGACGACCTGTCCGGCTTCATCACCGGCGCGCTGCTGCCGGTCGACGGCGGCATGAGCATGTGAACGGGCGTACACGTGAACGGGAGGACGGATATGCATCTCGATGACCGGGTCGCGATCGTCACCGGGGCCGGGTCGGGGCTCGGGCGGGCCGCGGCCGTCGCCCTCGCCGCTGCGGGCGCGCGGGTCGTAGCCGCCGACATCGACCCGGCGTCCGCCGCGCACACCGCGGATCTGATCGTCGCGGCCGGCGGCCAGAGTTGCTCGATCCGGGCTGATGTCGGCGTGGCGGACGACTGCGCGGCCCTGGTGCGCCGGGCCGTCGACGCCTACGGGGCGCTGCACATCCTCTACAACAGCGCCGGAATCGCGCTCGGGAGGCAGGACGGGTTCGTCGCCGACATCGAGCCCGAGGTGTGGGACCGGGTCATCCGCGTCAACCTGTCCGGCACGTTCTACTGCTGCCACTACGCGATCGGCCCCATGCAGGCATCCGGGGGCGGTTCGATCATCAACACCGCCTCGTCCATGGCCCACCTGCCCAACGGACTCCTCGACGGCTACGCCGCGTCCAAGGGCGGGGTTGCCACGCTGACCCGGTCCATGGCGGTCGGCTGCGGCGCGCGCAACATCCGGGTCAACGCGATCAGCCCGGGCTACGTCGACACGCCGATCAACGCACCTCTGCTGCGCAACGACAAGGTCCGGACGGCCTTCGCCGCCGGCCACGCCACCGGGCTCCAGACCGCCGAGGAGATCGCCGACATCGTCGTCTTCCTCGCCGGCGACGCCTCCCGCAGCCTCACCGGTGCGGTGCTCACCTGCGACCGGGGCTGGACGGCGTTCAAGGTCCCCGATGTCCTGCGGCTCGTACCGTGATCACTCTGGCCGCCGCCGTCACGGTCGGTCCGCGACGGCGTCCGCGGACGCGTCCGCGAGGACGTCGGCGGCCAGATTGGCGATGTTCGTCCGGCGGGCCACCCCGCGGGGCGACTCGTCGTATCCGGAGAGTGGGTAGCCGTTCGTCAGGAAGGCAAAGGAGACCTGGCTGACCGGGTCCATGAACGACACCTGGCAGGGCGCACCGCCATGCCCGAATGTCTCGGCGGAACCGGTGGCCGGTAGGTAGGCGCCGGGCAGTGTGCCGGCGACGACCACGAACAGCCCCATCGTCACCGGGTTCGGCTGGGCGCTGTAGCCCTGCGGGTGCATCGTCAACCGAGGGCGGATCCCGTCGGTGACGGCCGTCGGCGTCCACCGTCCGGAGTGGAACAGGGACTGGTAGTGCAGCGCGACGTCGCGTGCCGTCCCGACCAGCGAGTGACTCGGCTCGCCGGCGGCCAGGATCTCGGGCTTCGACAGGTACCAGGGACCCCACGGGTCGACGGTCGCGCCGGTGTCCGGCGGATCGATGCTGACGAAGGGGGCGACGTCGTCGGCGTGGCGCTCCTGGGGTACCCCGAGCTCCAGCGACAGCCCCAGCGGCTCGGCGATCTCTTCCCGTAGGTACTGCGCCAGGGTGGAGCCGGTGCGCCGTTCGACGATCTCCGCGATCACCCACGCCGCCGACGTCAGGTGGAACTCCAACCGGCTGCCGGGCTCGAACGTCAGCCGCCACTTCGACATGGCGGCGAGCCGTTGACCGCGGTCGAGCATCTGGGGCCATCCCAGTGGCGCAAGGGGGAACCCGGCGGTGTGGGTCAGCACCTGTTCCACCGTCACGACGTCTTTGCCGTTGGTCCCGAACTCGGGAATGATGTCCGCGACCCTCTCACCCGCGGCGAGAAGTCCTTCCCCCATCAGCTTCCAGACGATCGAGGCGACGATCGGGCGGCTCGCAGACTGCAGGACATAGCGGGTCTGCGGCGTCGCGTCCCCGTAGGTCTCGAACAGCACCAGGCGACCGGCCCGAGCCAGTGCGATCTGCGCCGACGGTAACGGCCCGCCTTCGACCTCTATCCGGACGCGTTCGGTCAACAGGGCGAGCCGGCGGGGGTCAAGACCGACATCCACCGGGTCGGCGAGCAGAGCGACCGGCGAGCTGGACCCGCTGACTGTTGTCCCACGCTCCCTTCGGTCAGCACACATGGGCTACCGGCCCTCCACGAGCTCGTTGTTAATCATCTGACCTAGAGCGCTTAGCTTATGTTTTATGGTGAGGCTGAACGCTCGTGTCCGCGTTCCGGCGATCGGTCAGCGGAGCTGTGTCGGCCAACGGAGCTGTGTTCAGCCCGGCAGAATGACGATCTCATCGCCGACGGTCAGTGCACCGCCGCGCACGATGTCGGCGCGCAGGCCGCCTCGGTCCTCGAGGGCGTTGCGCACACCCGGGCGGGTGCGTTGGTCGAGGTAGGCGCATGGCGGGCATGATCGGACGCCGCACAGGACGACGTCGCCGATACGGAAGGTCCTATCGACAAGATCGAGCAGTGTGACGCCTGCGGTGACCAGGTTTCGCCGGGTCTCATGTTCGGCCAACTGGACGCCGGTGTCTGCGACGGCGGCGGCGACCGCCTCGCGTTCGATCAGCGTGACCTGCCGTCCTGGACCGTCGTGTCCGGAGAAGGTGCCGGTGCCAGCCGCGTACCGGTCGCCGTCCAGCCCTTTCCCCTCCACCGCGAACACGTTGCCGGGTGACTGCATTGCGGCGCCCCGTTGCGGCGTCACGTAGATGCCGACCAGGCGCCCCCGGACCGTCCCCGTCGCGTCAGCGTCCGCCATGACCAGTCACACTACAGTCCGCGGGTGTAGCCGAGATACCTCGGAAGTCGGCCACGATCGCCTCTTGGTCGGATATCGCCCCACTTCGTGGGTCTCGCAGGTCACGGGCGTGCCGTTCCTCGTTGATCTCACCGTCTCGCCGTAATGGATCTTCCGGCAGGCGGTTCCCGATCGAACGCCACAACGGCAACGACCCGGGGTCGGTGCACCAACACCAACCCCGGGTCTTGATCCCCAACCCTGCACAGACAGGAGTGGAGAGACCCATGGACACAATCCCAAACAGCCGCCGGTCCGGTCCTCCCGGGTCGCATTTCAGCGGCCTGTTGATGGCAGACCCCTCCGACCGTCCACACGTCGACCTGCCCCGCCCGGCTCGGACCTGTTCATCCTGCGACCCTCGCCCGTCCTACCCGCCGGTGTAGGGCCGGGGTCTGGGGCGAAGCCCCGGGTCTGCTCGGGTATACAGGGTGCAAAATGGGCTGTCGGATGGAGGGCTATCGGGGGTGCGCGGGTGGTAGGTCGGTCGGATGGTGACCCGGCGGCTTTTTTGAGTTATGCGCATGCGGATGACGAGCATGACGGTGGTCTGATTACGAGGTTCCGTCAGCGGCTGGAGGGTGAGCTGCGGGCGCAGACCGGACTCCGCGAGTTGCAGATCTTCCAGGACCGGGCTGACATTGGGTGGGGGCAGGCGTGGAAGGACCGGATCGACAGTTCTCTGGATGCGGTCACGTTTTTCGTGCCGATCGTGAGCCCGGCTTTTCTGGCCAGTGCGCAGTGCCGGCGGGAGTTGGCCTGGTTCGTCGACCGGGAACGGCGGCTCGGCCGCAACGATTTGATCTTACCGGTGTATTGGATCGATGTGCCGGCGCTGGACGTGCCGGGTCGGGCCGCGGGCGACGCGCTGCTGGCCGCGCTGGCCGCCCGGCAGTACGCCGACTGGCGGGAACTGCGGTTTGAGAACCTGACGGATCCGGTGTGCCGGCGGACGATGGCCGACTTGGCGATCAGGATTCGGGATGCGCTCGAGTCGGGTTCGCCGGTGATCGGGCCGGGGTTTGCCGGGACGGCTGGCGGTGGTGTTCTGGCCGATGCGGTGGCTGGTCGTCCGACTCGGGTGCATGTGGTCGATGCGTTGTATCGGGGGGATTTTACGTCGGTGATCGAGGCGGTCCACGCTGCGCAGCCTGGTGATCGGATTCTGGTGCGTCCCGCTCTGTATGAGGGGCCGATTGTGCTGGATAAGCCGGTGGAAGTGGTGGGGGACGGGCCGGCTGAGGAGATCACGATTGTGGCGGGTGAGGGAAGTGTGGTGGTGTTTAGCGCGTCGAACGGTTCGGTGCGGGGGTTGACGTTGCGGGCGACCGGGCGGTCACGAGAGCAGGCGGTGGTCGACGTCGGTGCGGGTCGCCTCGTTCTGGATGGGTGCGATATCAGCGGGAGTGGTATCGGGGTGGCCGTCCACGGCGGTGCTGATCCTCGCGTCCGCGGCTGCCGTATCCACCACACGTCCGGTTCTGGAGTGTTCGTCTCCGAGAATGGTGCGGGGCTGTTCGAGGACAACGAGATCACCGGCAATACCCTGCCCAACGTCGCCGTGACGTCGGGGGGGAACCCGACGGTCCGCGGCAACCGCATCACCAACTCCAAGGTTAGTGGCGTGTATGTCTATGATAACGGTGCGGGGCTGTTCGAGGACAACGAGATCACCGGCAACGCCCTGCCCAACGTCA
>NZ_CAUVXL010000044.1:0-11715 GCF_963555915.1 Protofrankia sp. Cas4 | reverse complement strand
CGGCCCTGATCACCAGATCGGCCAGGCCGAGCATAATCACACCAAGCAGTGATCCATAGACGATCCGGGTCATCCGAGGAGTCGCTCGAAGCCGGCCACTGCGATACGCCACCAGCATCGCCACGAAGACGACCGCGGTTCCCAGCAACGCCTGCAGCACGATGCCGGAGTAGGCGTCTTCGAAGAACCGCGACACCGCGCCCACGAACAGACCCTCGAGCGCCGCAAAAATGACGATCAACGACGGCTTGAGCCGCTGACTGAACGAGATCACGAAGGAGAGGGCGAGCGCGGCGAACATCGCTACAAACCCGACGGCAGGTGCGGCCGGCGCGATTGCCCAGCCGGCCATCCCGGTGACGGCGGCGATGGCGAACAGCCCCATGGTGTGCATGACGACGTCGTCGACGGTCATGCCGCTCGGCGCCCGGTACAGACCGGAGAGCTGCTCCGGGGTCGGAGTGGGTGGCGCTCCGGCTCCCGACAGCGGATACCCGCCGGCACCGTACTCGGGCACAGGCGCCGGCGCCGTGGGCCGGCCGGTGAACCCGCGCCGGCTGAACACCGGGTTCGACGAACGCATCTCGGCCATCAGGATACGACTCCTTCCACCACCCGCATCCAGCCGGGCGCATAGATCGTAGCTGCCATCGAGCTCAAGCGACCGCGGCGCAACCCGACCCGATCGACGAACTCGTCCGAGGCAAGAGTAGAACGCTCCGCGCAGTCACCGTGTTCCACCACCCTGTCTCACCTGGCCGCGCGCCCGCGCGGTCACAGCGCGACGAGGGAGCGAACATCGGACACGACGTGCGGGGACGACATGCGGGGACGCCGCACTCGAAGGAGGCCGGACCCGATGGCTGCGGCGCCGGAGACCGAAACCAGGTGGTGCGACCGCGTCACACCGGCAGCCCATAAGGCATTCAGATGAATAGTCTGATGGTGGATCGAGATGCCGGCCGGAATGATCCGGCCGGCATCCGACAGTCAGGTACCAGGCGGTAGCCAGGTACCACGAACACATGAATGTGCCGGTGGTCGGAGTCGAACCGACACTCGAGCTGTTTTTAGGACAGCCTCCTCTGCCTGTTGGGATACACCGGCTGGGCTACATCGGAGATGTTTCTACCACGCTACGTAGGATTTGTGAAAGAGACAACATGGAAAAAGTGTGCGGAGTGACCGAACCATCCTGTCTCATAACACATCGTGACGATCAAGACCGGTTTGCCTGCGCGAAGTAAAGTGATCGTCACGCTATCCTGTAGCCCGGACCGGTAATCGCGCGGGATCAGCGGATCGTGGCGCAGCCGCCCAACCCGACGTGGGGGGTCCGGCGGTCAGAGCGCCCGACAATAGGGACGTGGATCGGGGCTGGGCCTGGGGCTGGGGCACGCACCTCGCCACACCCAGCCGGCCCCTGACCGATCAGATGGCTCGGACGGATACGCGTCACGCCCGACCCGACTCCGCTCACGGAAATGCCCGCCGTAGTCGCCTACAGCGGGCATCTGGTGCTAATCGTCTACAAGCTGCGCGCCATGGCGCGCCTTGCCGGCAGGTCACGCCACCGACGTTTCCCCGGACGGCTTGGCCGCCCCCACCGTCCTGGTGGCCGCGGGCTTGCGGCCAGCGGCCACCGAACCGTTGGTCTCACCATGCCCGGCGCTCGTCGATGGAAGCACCGGGGTCGCGGCCGTGGAGCCCTGCCCGCCCGCTGCGGCGGACGGGTTGGCAGCCTCACGGAAACTCGCCCGGGGGTCCGCGAAGGCCCCCAGCGAGACGATCTCCCGCCGGAAGAACAGGGCGAGGGTCCAGTCCGCGAGGACCCGCGCCTTGCGGTTGAACGTCGGCACCCGGCTGAGGTGGTAGGTGCGGTGCATCAGCCACGCCGGCCACCCGCGCAGCTTCATCCCGTACACGTCGGCCACACCCTTGTGCAGGCCGAGTGACGCCACGCTGCCGGCGTACCGGTGCTCGTACGGCGCGATCGGTTCGCCACGGAGATCGGCGAGGATGTTGTTCGCCAGCACCCGGGCCTGACGAACCGCGTGTTGCGCCGAGGGACTGGTCGTCGCCCCCTCACCCCTGGTGAGATCGGGAACCGCGGCGCAGTCACCGGCTGTCCACGCCTGCTCGACGCCGTCCACCTGAAGGAACGCCGTCGCCTTGATGCGACCTCGTTCGTCCAGCGGAAGGTCGGTGTTGGTGAGCAGCGGGTGTGCCTTCACCCCGGCCGTCCAGATGATGGTCTCGGCATCGAACTCCTCGCCGCTGTCGAGCACGACGTGTCCGTCGACGAGACTTTTCACGCGGGTATTGACTTTCATTTCAATGCCACGGTGCTCAAGCTGCTTCAAGGTATACAGACCCATCGCCGGCGAAACCTCGGGCAGCACCCGCCCACTCGCCTCGACCATGACCCATCGCATATCCGACGGCGACAGCTCGGGATAGAACTTGCAGGCGTCGCGTGCCATGTCCTCAAGCTCGGCGATTGCCTCGATACCCGCGAACCCGCCACCGATGAACACAAATGTCAGCGCTCGGCGCCGAAGCTGGGGATCGTTGCTGGACGCGGCGGAGTCCATCCGCTCGATGACCTTGTTTCGTATGTGGATCGCCTCGGCCACGCTCTTGAAACCGATGCCCAGTTCGGCGAGGCCCGGGATCGGCAGCGTCCGCGCGACAGACCCGGGACACCCGACCAGGATGTCGTAGCGAAGTTCGTACGGTGTGCCCTGGTTCGGTGCGATGTATGCCCGTCGCTGGGCGTGGTTGATGCCGGTCACACTGCCACTGACAACCCTGCAGGCATTCAGCACACTACGTAGTGGCACAACAACATGGCGCGGTTCGAGGTTACCCGCCGCCGCTTCGGGGAGAAACGGCTGATATGTCATGTACGAGTTGGGTTCGACCACCGTCACGGTCGCCTCGCCCTGACGCAGTCGACGCTGAAGACGCAAAGCCGTGTACATACCGACGTAACCGCCGCCCACAACAAGGATGTGCGGAGGATGTCCAAAGCTCATACAAAAAAGGTACTCGCCACCACCGTGCTATGCCTCGTGATACGCGATCAGCGGTGCGGGCATCCGCGTGACATGCACCACGCGGAGATCAACATGATGGCGCCCGCGATGATCGTGGTTCCGTTATTTATCATCGATCGCCACGCCCAGGCCGGCCACACCCGCCGCATTGGCGAGCACCGCGTCGAGCATCCCGGCCGTGACCCGTCCGGTGAACGTGTTCTGCTGGCTCGGGTGGTAGCAACCGAGGACAACCAAACCCCCGCCGCGCTCATCGCTGAGAACGACCCGGCTCGCGTGTCCGAATGTCGGGCGGCGCGACGGTACAGGGTAACCGGCCCGTGCCAACGCCGGCCACAGCGCCGTCCACGCAAACCCACCCAGGACAACGACGACGCGCAGCGTTGAGCGCAGGAGTTCGAGGTCCCGGACGAGCCATGATCTACAGACGTCCCGCTCGGTCGTGGTCGGCTTGTTCGCGGGCGGAGCGCAGCGGACGGCGGCCACGACGCGGGTGGCGACCAGGCGCTGACCGTCACCGGCCGACACCGACGTCGGCAGTTGCGCCAGCCCGACCCGGTACAATGATGCGAACAGCCAGTCACCGCTGCGGTCTCCGGTGAAGATCCGTCCCGTACGGTTGCCGCCGTGCGCGGCCGGCGCCAGTCCCACGATGAGTACCCGGGCGTCGGCAGGGCCGAACGAGGGTACCGGCCGGCCCCAGTAACGCTCATCGGCGAAGGCGGCCCGCCGTTGCGCGGCGACCTCCTCGCGCCAGTCGACCAGGCGGGGGCAGGCTCGACAGACCGACATCCGGGCGTCCAGCTCGGCCGTGTCACCGGCGCCGGCGGCCAGCCGTTCCACCTCGACTGCGGTGAACGCCACCGCAGTCGCGCCCGACGCGGGATCGCCCGGCCAGCCCGAGCCGGGCACGACCGGCCGGCGATCATCGGCCGTACGATCATCGGCCGTATGAACATCGGCCGTATGAACATCACTTTCGGTACCGCGGATCCCGTCCACGTCAACAAACCTAGAGCGCCCGGCAACCAACGAGTGGATCAGGGCGCTCAATCGGCCGAACCGGGAGACATCAGCCGAGCAGAGAAAAGGCGATACCGTCGAGGATGTCGTGCTCACTGGCGATCACTGCGGACGCGCCGACTCGCTCGACCAGCGTGCGCATTACCAACGCCCCCGCAACAATCACGTCGACCCGGCCGGGATGCATCACCGGGAGCGCAGCCCGCTGAGCGTGCGACATCGCCGCCAGTCGATCGGCCACAGCGGCGACGTCCGACGCGGCGGTCACCGACAGATGGATGCGGTCCGGGTCGTAACCGGGTAGATCGGCGGCGAGGGCCGCCACCGTCGTGACCGTCCCGGCCACCCCGACGAACGTCGCGGCGCAGCGGATCGGCACCGTCTGTTCGGCCAGATCGAAAGCGGCGTGCGCGTCCGCCACCACCGCCGCGAGTTGCCCGGCGGTGGGCGGATCGTCATGCAGATGCCGTTCAGCCAGCCGCACGCACCCGATGTTCACCGATCGTGCCGCGTGCACGCCGTCGGCGTCGCCTAGAACCAGCTCGGTCGATCCGCCGCCGATGTCGGCCACCAGGAACGGCTCGGGATGCCCGTGCAGCTCGCCGGTGGCACCGGCGTAGGACAGCGCAGCCTCCTCGTCGCCGGTGATCACCTCGGGATCGACGCCCAGGATCGAGCGCACCCCCGCCACCAGCACGTCCCGGTTGCGGGCGTCCCTGGTCGCGCTGGTGGCCACCATCCGAACCTTGGCGGCACCGAGCCGGTCGATCTCCTTGGCGTAGTCACGCAGCGCCGCGAATGTCCGGTCCAGCGCGTCAGGGGCCAACTCGCCGGTCCGGTCGACCCCAGCTCCCAGTCGGACAATCTCCATGCGGCGGACCAGGGCGTGCAGGCGCGGCGTGGTCCGACCGAGCGCAGGCGTGGTGCTCGCTGCGCTGCCCGTCCCGGCGCTGCCCGTCCCGGCGCTGCCCGTCGCTGCGCTGCCCGCCTCTTCGCTGACCGCCTCGGCGACCAGCAGCCGGATCGAATTGGTGCCGCAGTCGACCGCGGCCACGCGGGTCATGGCAGATCAGCCTCTCGTTCCGTGGTGGGGTCGGGTCCGGCGTGCACGCACGGCCCGCGGACCCCCCAGTCGGCCATGAGCTCCAGCGCCTCGTCGCCGAACGGGTTCACCCCCGAACCAGCCACCAGACTGTGCGCGACCAGCACGTGCAGGCACTTCACCCTGGTCGGCATACCACCGGCGCCCGGTGCGCCGGGCAGCTCGCCAAGGGCGTCGCGGCGGGCCAGATAGTCCCGGTGTGCTCTGTCATATCTGCAAGCAAGATCGCCGCCGTGGATGCGGTCGGCGGCGAGCCGCTCGGTCATCTCCCGCATCAACCCGGACGCCTCCAGCCGCCCGATCGCCGACGCCGCCCGCGGGCAGGTCAGGTAATACAGCGTCGGGAACGGCGTGCCGTCCTCCAGCCTTGGCCTGGTCTCGACCACGTCCGGCAGGCCGCAGGAGCACCGATGGGCAACCCGGTGCATCGCCCGCGGCGCCCGGCCAAGCTGGCGTGCGACAACCGCGCAATCCTGCGGGCCGACGAGATCGCCGGTCATCGCGGCGTGGCCGACGGGCTCGGCGCCGTCACCGGCTGGCGGGAAGCCGCCTGACCAGCGCCTGGCGCGATACCCGTGGAGGGCGCTCCCGCGCCGACCGTGTCCGACCACAACCGCGAGAACCACGGTGCCTCGGCTGCGGCGGCGCCGGGGGTCGGCACCGGGGATGACGGCACCGCTGCCGCTGCCGGTGCCAGGTAGACCGTCTCCCCCGGCTGGGTGAAGTGCAGCCGCGTCCTGGCCTCATCCCGGGTCCATTCGGGATCATCGTAGCCGGCCACCGCAGTCTTCAGGGCCTCCACCCGTTTGTGCTGGTCGGCATTTTGCGCGGCGAGCCCGTTGAGCTGGCTCTGCTGCTGGAGGTACAGCCGCAACGGGTAGGCGAGGGTCAGTATGAGCACGCAGATCACCACCACCAGCAGGGTCATGCGGGTGGTCAGGGCGGTTCGGCGTGCCCCTGCCATCAGCCGGCCGTCGACGACCAGCGCGGGAAGGCCGCGGCGCCACCGTAACGGGCGGCGTCGTCGAGCTCCTCCTCGATGCGCAGCAGCTGGTTGTACTTGGCGACCCGTTCGCTGCGCGCCGGGGCACCGGTCTTGATCTGCCCGGCGTCGACGGCCACCGCGAGGTCTGCGATGGTCGTATCCTCGGTTTCACCCGATCGGTGCGAGATCATGCACCGGTAGCCGTTGCGATGCGCAAGCGAGACCGCGTCCAACGTCTCGGTCAGGGTGCCGATCTGGTTGACCTTGACGAGTAGCGCGTTCCCGGCCTTCTCCGCGATGCCCCGGGAGAGCCGCGCCGGGTTGGTGACGAACAGGTCGTCACCAACGAGCTGCACGGCATCACCCAGGCGTGCGGTGAGCTGCACCCATCCAGTCCAGTCGTCCTCGGCGAGCGGGTCCTCGATCGACACGATTGGGTAGGCCGCGACCAGCTCGGCGTAGTAGTCGCTGAGGTCCTCGGCGGTACGCGTGGTGCCCTCGAACCGGTAGGAGCCGTCCGAGAAGAACTCGGTCGAGGCCACGTCGAGAGCAAGGGCGATGTCCTGCCCGGGCCGGAACCCCGCCTTGCCGATGGCCTCCACGAGCAGGTCGAGCGCGGCCCGGTTGGTGGGCAGGTTCGGGGCGAAACCGCCCTCGTCACCGACGGCGGTGGCCAGCCCCGCTGCCTTGAGCACGCCCTTGAGGGCGTGATACGTCTCGGTGCCCCACCGCAGGGCCTCGGCAAAGGTCGACGCCCCGATCGGGGCAATCATGAACTCCTGGATGTCGACGTTGGTGTCGGCGTGCGCGCCGCCGTTGACGACGTTCATCATCGGCACCGGTAGCAGATGCGCGCCGGGACCACCCAGGTAGCGAAACAGCGGCAGGGCCGACGCTTTCGCGGCGGCTTTGGCGACCGCGAGGCTCACCCCGAGGATGGCGTTCGCCCCCAGATCGGACTTGTCCGGCGTACCGTCCAGGTCCAGCAGGGTGAGGTCGAGAATGCGCTGCTCGGTGGCTTCCAGGCCCAGGATCTCGGGCTCGATGCGGTCGATGATGCCGGCGATCGCCTTGCCGACACCCTTGCCGCCGTAGCGGTCGTCGCCGTCACGCAGCTCGACCGCCTCGAAGGCGCCGGTACTCGCGCCGCTGGGTACGGCGGCGCGGCCGAGGGTGCCGTCGTCCAAGACGACCTCGACCTCCACGGTGGGGTTGCCACGCGAGTCAAGGATCTCGCGGGCTCGTACGGCCTCGATGGACGGCACGGGTTTCGACCTCCGGGGTGACGCATCCGACGGGACTGTGGCGAGTGCGTGGGCCGGACGGACATCGGCGAGACCAGCTGTTGGCGACACCGACACGTACAGCCCGGCTGAGACTATCGCCAGCAGGCCCCGCGCCATGCACGTTCGGCTCGCCACGCCGAACGCCCCTGAATCCGGACACGACGGACGCGCCACCGGGCCCGATGCCACACCAAGGTGATCTAGAGGACACCGACCCGCCGGAGCACGCCGAAAGCCGTCAGGTGACCTGGCCGATCGGCGGCATCAGCAGCGGACCGCCCAGCGGCAGTCCGGCCCGCGCCGCGGCCGTCGCCAGCGGACCCCAGCCGCCGGTGAACGCCGCACCGCCGAGCACGCCTGCCATGCTCGCGATACCGGCTATACCACTCATACCCGCCATACCGACCGCAGCGGCCGCAGGGTCCTCACTCGAGCGCGGAGAACGCAGCCGGTCGGCCAGTCCGACCTTGGGCAGGAGACGCAGTCGCGGGGTGTCCGAGCCGGGCCGGCCGACCTTCTCCCAGGCCAGCTCGCAGGCCCGAGAGAACCCGCCCAGCTCGTCGACCAGACCTCGGTCACGCGCGTCGGCGCCCGTCCAGACCCGGCCACGGGCGACCTCGTGCACAGCCTCGGACGACATGCCCCGACCGGCTGCGACCTTGGCGACGAAATCGTCGTAGACCCGGTCGAGAAACTCCTCCAGCTTCGCCCGCTCGGACGGGCTGAACGCACGCTGCGGCGAGGTCATCAGCGCGTTCTCCCCCTCGGCGACCGCACCGAAGCGCACACCCATCTTGTCCAGGAGCTCCCGGACGACCTGCTTGCCGCCGAACACCCCGATCGACCCGGTGAGGGTCCCCGGGTTCGCCACGATCGCGTCCGCGCCGAGCGCGACGAAGTATCCGCCGGACGCGGCGACCGAACCCATCGACACCACGACCGGGCGGCCGCTCGCCTGGAACCGTTCGACCTCCCGACGGATCAGGTCGGAGGCCACATACGAGCCGCCGGGACTGTCGACGCGGAACACGACCGCGGCGACATCATCGTCGCGGCCGGCGGCACGGAAGGCGGCGGTGAGCGCGTCCGAGGTCATGGCAGGACCAGCCAGCGGCGAACGGCCCGGACGGCCGAGCACCACCGGTCCCGTCCCGTGGATGACAGCGATCACCCGACGCCGCTGCGACCGCGCCGGGCCCCGCGCGGACAGCGTGGCGACGCGCAGCCGGGATGCCTCCCGACGCACCGACGCACGCCGGTAGTGGGACAGGTACACCAGCGTCCCGCCCTCGCCTTCCCCGGCGTCAGGCACGGTCCGGCGGGCGTGTGCACGGGCGGCGGCATACACCTCGTCCCGGTAACCCAACCGGTCGACAAGGCCCGCGCGCACTGCCTGCTCACCGGACAGCGGCGCGTTGTCGATCAGATCACGGACCCGGTCCGGCGGCAGGTCACGCCCGGTGGCGATGCCATCAATGATCATAGCCAGGCTGGACGCGACGATCCGGCCGCTCGCCTCCAGGTGCGCGGCGGTGAAATCACGCTCGACGAACATGTTGACGGCGTTCTTGTACTCATGGCGCTGGCCGACCTGGATCTCAATCCCGAGCCGGTCCAGGGCGTCGCGCAGGAACGGCGTTTCCAGCGCCACCCCGGTAATGCCCAGATCCCCCGGCGGGGCAAGCCAGATCTCATCGAAGGCGGACGCGAGGTAATACGGGACGGTCCCGCCGCCGAACTCACCGAATGCATCCGAATAGGCAAAGGCGGTGCCACCGGCGTGCCGAAAAGCGATCACCGCGTCGCGGATCTCCTGAGCGCGCGCGAGCGGCATCCCACACGGGGCGATCCGCGCGATGAGCGTGGACGCGCGGCCATCATTGCCGGTCCGGCGCAGCCCGTCCACAATGGCGCGCAGGGACGGACGGCGACGCGTCAGGGCCGCGGCCACCGGGTCGGCGGGTACGCCCTCGGTCGGGTCGACGGTCAGGTCAAGCTCTAGGACGATCGGCGCGGACCGCCCGGCATACACCCGGTGGACGCTCGCCCATGCCTGCCGCGCAGTGCCTCCTGCCATGCCTCCTGCCATACGGTGAGGCTACGCGCATCAGCAGGTACTCTCATCGCGCCGGGATTGTGCCGGTACGGGGGATCAAGGGGGCGGGACCAACCGGTGGTGCGCGGTCAACTGAGAGCGACCGGCAATTGGCTATGCGGACGGCCAGTGGGCGCGCCAGGAGTCCGCGCCCGCGTCCCGCGGGTCCAGACCGGCGGCACGGATGGCCTCCTCGGTACCGGCGAGCGTGTCCCGGAACCGGCGGGCGGACGCCCGCAGTGCCGCCTCCGGATCGACCCCGGCCTGGCGCGCCAGCGTGACCGCGGCGAACAGCAGGTCGCCGATGGTGCGGTCCGCAGCCATGGCCGGTGCGTCCGGCGGAGCGACCAGGCCTGCGATGATCTCGGCCGGAGACGACACCCGGCCCGCGCCGAGCACGAGCTCCTCGGGCACGCCGACCTTCGCCGCTCGTTTTTGCAGCTTCGCCGCCAACGCCAACGACGGCTGGGACAGGGGCACGCCCTCGGTGACCGACCGGCGACCCTTCTCGACATCCTTGATCTTGTCCCAGTTCGTCTCGACCGCGGCCGGGCCATCCACCGTCACCGACCCGAAGACATGGGGATGGCGGCGGACAAGCTTCTCGGTGAGGCCGGTCGCCACGTCGTCGACGTCCCAGGCCGCCGCGCTGCCGGCGCCCTCGGTCGCGATCCGGGCGTGGAACAGCACCTGCATGAGCACATCGCCGAGCTCCTCGCGCAGCTCGGCGTGGTTGCCGTCCTCGATCGCCTGAAACGCCTCGTAGGCCTCCTCCAGCAAGTAGGAGGCAAGGGACGTGTGGGTCTGCTGCGCGTCCCACGGGCAACCGCCGGGCGAGCGCAACCGGTCCATCACGGCGACCGCGTCCAGGAGCTTCGCCCCGGGCAGGTCACGCGAACCCTCGCGCGTCGAAACGGTGAGGTCCGGACCCGCTGATGTCGCGAGTGCGGCCAGCAGTTCCGCCTCGCCGACCACGTCCGGTGCGCCACCCGGTCCCAGATCGCCGGTCGGGGCGGCGAGCCACACCACGGGCCGGGACGGGTCGGCGCATGCGCGGCTACGCAGCTCCTCGGCGGATGCGGACGCATCCGTGCCCGTCAGGACCTCGACCGGTATGCCGGCCGCGGCGAGCACGTCGCGCTGCGGATGCACCGCCAACCCGCAGCAGACCGCGGATGCCGCCCGCAGCAGATCCCACGCGGCCAGGTCCAGCAGGCCAGGCGCGACCCGTGGGCTGGTCACCAGGACGACGATGCTCGCCGTCATGACCGAAGGGTCGGTATGCGGCTCACTGGGTCATCGCTGCTGTCTGGCCGAGCGGCTCCGGCGCCGGCGTGGTCGCGACCGAGCCGTCCGCGGCAACCACTGCCCGTTGGGATGCGGACCAGACACCAAACCTGGGGTTGATCAAAATTGCTTCCCGTTGCGAAATCTGGCGAAGCTCCGCCTCCACCGCCGCTGTCCGCTCCGTGGAGAGCTTTCGGATCAGGAACGGCTTGGCCTGGCCAAAACTCAGCGGGAGAGGGCCGAACCGGGCGACGGCCTGGTCGTAGAAGTTTCGGGCGTCCGCGTCGGAGGCGACGGAGTTCGGCGCGAGCCGGTCGGCAAGCGCGAGCTCAAGAGCATCGGTCTGGACCAACACGCGTAGATCGTCACGAGCGAAACCGCCCTGTGCAGCCGCTTTTTCAAAAGCGGCGACACTGCCGTATTGGAGCACGCCGAGAGTCTGATAGTAGGAATCGATGTCCTGGCCGGTGACCGCCACCCCGAGCTGACGGGCCTCCTGTTGGGCAAGGTTGGCCGCGACGAGTTGAGTCAGCGCCCCGCGCTGAAGATCACTACGCTCGATCGGTGCCGCGGCCTGTCCGGTCTGGGGATCCTTAGCAGGTCCGGCCGCCTGGGTGGCGGCCATGCCGCGGTCGACAATTCCCCGCAGGGTCGACGTCTCGATCGTCTCGTCGCCGACCTGCGCGGCGGACCCCGCGTGAGTGGTACAGGCAGACGAGGTTAGGACGACCAGCACGACGCTGGCGAGAACACGGCGAACGGCCGACCGGGTCTTCACGGCTGTGACCGTATCGGCTCGCCGTCCACCGTGTACACGGGGACCCCATCAGTTCCCCGCTATCACGTGCTCTCAGGGAACGCCGCCGAAGAGATCGTCT
>NZ_CAUVXL010000043.1:0-3892 GCF_963555915.1 Protofrankia sp. Cas4 | reverse complement strand
CGGCGAGCAGCTCGGCGTCCGACAGCGACCAGACTGTCGCCTGCGCCAGGGCGTCCACGCCGGTGGCGACCGCGTCCAGCCCGGCGAGGACGGGATGCTCCCGGCCCGGGCCGGCGGTGGCGGTGGCGCTCTGCATAGATCAACGATAACCCGAAATGCCCGCAAAGTCGAACATTTGTTCGTACTGGGTGTGCATGTCAGCCCGACCACCACTGGATCCATTGCGGACCACAGCGCAGCAGGTGCGATGCAGGGCAGTGCAGTGGGATGAGATGGGATGGGATGGTCGGACAGTCCCCATCCGGCTCGGTTCGGCCCCATCGGCCAGAGCCGGATCGCCAACCGGTGTTGCCGGCTCAGCCGACGCGGGCAGGCGTACCCGGCCGCTCCCTTTAGAATCGTCTGCGTCCCGGGAATAAGAGTGTCGACTGGTTGTGAGGTGGGCAGTGGCGGAAACAGTCGTCTTCATCAGTTACCGGAGAGATGACACCAGCGCCGAGGCCGGAAGGCTTCAGGAGACGCTTCGCGCACAGCTCGGAGACACGGCCGTCTTCCTCGACACGTCCGCGATAGGGATAGGCGACGAGTGGCCTCGCGAGGTCGAAGACGCACTCCAGGCTGCCCCAGTTGTCCTCGCTGTCATGGGCGTGAACTGGTTACGCGTAAGCGACGAGTTCGGCTATCGGAGGATAGATCAACCAGATGATTGGGTACGCCGAGAACTCGAGAATGCACTCGCGACGAAAAAGGCGGTTCTCCCGGTTCTTGTGCAAGGTGCCCGGATGCCGCCCACGGACAAGTTCCCAACTTCACTTGCTGATCTTCCACGTCGACAGGCGGTTGAGATACGACGTGACTACTGGGATCACGACACCAAACTGATCATAAGCAGGATCGAGGCGCTGACGAAGGCTCCGCTCAAGAACCACGCGGACCTCGGTCTCTACCCGGCGCCAATGCAGGAAAAACCCGATCCTTTGTCGGACGAACGGATTGCCTCCGCACTCAATGGATCTCTGTATCGTTGGCGAAGAATCACGAGCCCGTTTCCTGGGGCCGAGTCACAGAGTCGGGTAGAACTCTTCCGCGAGTATAAGTTCAAGACGTTCACGGACGCCATCGGATTCATGATCTTGGTCGTTCCCGGCTGCATCACGATATGGCACCATCCACGGTGGGAAAACGTCTGGCGCACTCTGAACGTCTACCTGACGACCTGGGATATCGGGCAACGGATTTCGGACCGGGACATAGTCCTCGCCCTGTACCTCGACCGCGCATTCAGCGATTTTTCCGGCCGCGACGACTCGTAGCTGACGCTCAACCTCTAGCTAGTGACCGTGCAAGCGGGCGTCCATCAGTAGCCGGCAGCTTTCGCCGAGAGATCGGCAGAAATTCCGAGAACGCCGGCGGCGGCACAGCTACCCTGAAACTCCCCTCATCCTGAACGTCACGATCAACCACCGCACGGAAACCAGCGAAGTGCCGACACCACGGACCACATCACACCACTGGTAGGCCCCGTTAATCGACTGGTCTGTATTCGAGACTGATCACTACCTGGCGTAGCCGTCGGTGACGGGAGGCAGCGGGGCGGGTTGCCTCAGGCATCTGTCGCTGTTTCCCCTCTTGACGCTCAACTTGACAGAGGAGCCAGCCGGTGTCGGGAGCCCCACCCGGCGAGTGGTGACCTGTCACGAGCCGGGGTGTCAACAGATGTGACAGCAACCCCGGTTCTTTGGTCCATGCCCACTTGACCCCGAAAGTGTGGTCGCGACATGAGGTCGCTCACTGCGAGTGACTGCGTTGTGGATCAGTAGATACGCGGGATCAGGCGAGCGGTGCGCTGTTGGTAGGCCCGGTAGGGGTCGCCGAGAGAGTTGGTGAGCATCGTCTCCTCCGCAGCGATGCGGCGGTGGTAGGCGACCAGCATCGGCACGGTGGTGGCGGCGACCGCGGGCAGGCTGGTCAAGGCAAGGCCGTAGCCGACCCACATCGCGGTCACCCCGGCGTAGCCGGGGTGACGGACGTAGGCGTACGGGCCGGCCTCGACGACGGGCTGGTCAGCCTCGACGCGCAGCGTACGGGTGTAGCAGGCGCCGAGGGTACGCGCGGACCAGACCCGCAGTGACAGGCCGGCGCCCATCACCGCGACGCCGACCCAGCCCACAGGGCTCGGAAGCCGTCCCCTGCTGACCGATGCCAGCGACGGGCCGGCGAGCCCTGCCACGGCGAATGCCATGCCGATGCTTTTCGTCGTACCCCGGTCGGCGTCACCAGCGGAGAAGCTACGCGCAGCCTGGCCCTGTCGGAGCCGACCCTCGGCCACGAAGAACGCGGCCAACAGCGCTCGCCCGGCACAGGCGGGACTACGGCGATTCACAAGCATGGAGTTTACCCCGGCGGGACGGTGGTGCCCGCACGCGGGGTACCACCTGCGTGACCCGGCTGCCCGGCCGGCTGACGCTCCCCCCCCCCGAGGGGTACCGGTAGTTCTGCGGGTGTCACACTGGATACGCTAGAAAGAAGCAACGACTCCCAGGTTTCCCCCGTCCGGGTTGTCACGGGAGGCCTACGCCGGCCAGATCGGGCCGCACCGGTCGCCGTGCCAGCGGGGGACGAGGCGGATGTGCCGGTGCCAAACGGGTTTGCCGCCGTGCCGGTGGACTGGATGACGTTGACTCCGTCCGGCTGGTGGATCTCGCGTAGGTGGGCGGCGAGCTGGTGGGCGTCGGCCATTGATGATCATACAGAACACGCAGGGTCAAGCATGAGGGCCTCCGGGATCTGACGCAGCTGGAACGGATGCGGCGGGTCCCGACACTCAAAGACATGATCCTGGGAAGCGGACCGGCGGACCGGCGGACCGGCGGATCAGCGGGATGCGGATGCTGCGGTGGCGGCGGCCGCTATCGAGTCACCCACGACGGCGTCCAGTACGCCGGCGGCCCAGGCGAGGACGGCGCGGTCGCGCAACGGCCGGGCACCGATCCGCGGGGATTCCGCCGGTGCCGGCACCAGGATCGTACGCACCGCCTGCTTGACCACGGACCCCTTGTACAGCCGCTGCAGGCGCATGATCTGGCTTTCGCGCAGTTCCAGCGGGGCGAACCGCACCTGACGGCCTGCAACGGTGATCTCGCTGACGCCGTAGCGGCGGGCGAGTACGCGCAGCGACGCGACCGCGAGCAGGTTCTCCGCCGGCTCCGGCAGCGCGCCGAACCGGTCGAGCAGTTCCGCGCGCACCTCGGCGATGTCGTCGTCGTCGGCGGCACCGGCGAGGCGCCGGTAGGCATCCAGACGCAGCCGCTCGCTCGGGACGTAGTCGTGCGGCAGGCTCGCGTTCACCGGGAGTTCCACCTTGACATCGGGCAGTTCCTCGACCGCGGTCCCCTTGAAATCCGCGACAGCCTCGCCGACCATACGCACATAGAGATCGAAACCGACCGAGGCGATATGCCCGGACTGTTCGCCGCCGAGGAGGTTACCAGCTCCGCGTATTTCCAGGTCTTTCATGGCAACGGCCATACCGGCGCCGAGGTCGGCGTGCTGGGCAATGGTGGCGAGCCGGTCATGCGCGGTTTCGGTGAGCGGTTTGTCCGGCGGGTAGAGAAAGTACGCATACGCGCGTTCCCGACCACGCCCGACACGTCCCCGCAGCTGGTGCAGCTGGGAGAGACCGAACACGTCGGCACGTTCCACGATGAGGGTGTTGGCATTGGAGATGTCGAGCCCGGATTCGACGATCGTGGTACAGACGAGCACGTCGAACTGCTTTTCCCAGAACGCGACCATCACCTGTTCGAGGGCGTCCTCGCCCATCTGGCCGTGGGCGGTGGCGATACGCGCCTCCGGGACGAGCTCGCGCAGCCTCGCCGCGGCCGCGTCGATC
>NZ_CAUVXL010000042.1:0-12445 GCF_963555915.1 Protofrankia sp. Cas4 | reverse complement strand
CCACCCGGTTGTGGATGAAGAAAACCTGGCCCTCTCGCAGCAGTTCGCGCCGGATCGCTGCGGTGACCTGCCGGTTGTCGCTCGGGCCGACGAAGGTGAGCACCGGGTGCCGTTCCTCCGGCGGGGTGTCGATCGTCGACAGCTCCCGGATACCGGTGATCGACATCTCCAACGTCCGGGGAATCGGGGTGGCGCTCATCGTGAGCACGTCCACCGCGGTCCGCATCTTCTTCAGGTATTCCTTGTGCTCGACGCCGAACCGTTGCTCCTCGTCGATTATCACCAGGCCGAGATCCTTGAAGTGGGACGCGGACGACAGCAGCCGGTGGGTTCCGATGACTATGTCGACACCGCCCTTGGCGAGCCCTTCCAGCACAGTCTTCTGCTCGGACGCGGAATTGAACCGCGACATCGCCCGCACGGTCACCGGGAATGCCGCATACCGCTCGGAGAACGTCTGCAAATGCTGTTGGACGAGCAGCGTGGTCGGGACGAGAATGGCGACCTGCTTGCCGTCCTGCACCGCCTTGAATGCAGCCCGCACCGCAATCTCGGTCTTGCCGTAGCCGACATCGCCGCAGATGATCCGGTCCATCGGGACGGGTTTGCGCATGTCGGCCTTCACCTCCTCGATGGCTGAGAGCTGGTCGGGCGTCTCGCGGAACGGAAAGGCGTCCTCCAGCTCCCGCTGCCAGGGAGTGTCCGGCCCATAGGCGTACCCCGGCGCGGCCATCCGTGCGCTGTACAAACGGATGAGTTCGCCGGCGATCTCCTTGACGGCCTTGCGGGCGCGTCCCTTGCGTTTGGCCCAGTCCCCGCCGCCGATACGGTCAAGGCTCGGACCTTCGCCACCAACATAGCGGGTGACCTGTTCAAGCTGGTCCGTCGGGACGTAGAGGCGGTCACCCTTGGCATATTCCAGAACGAGGTACTCGCGGGTTGCACCGGCAACGGTCCGGGTGACCATCTCGACGTAGCGGCCGACCCCGTGGGCGTCGTGGACGACCAGGTCACCGGAACGCAACGCCAGCGGGTCGATGCCCTTGCGGCGGCGGTGCGGCATCCGGCGCATGTCCCGGGTGGTCACGCCGCGCTGACCGGCGAGGTCGGTCTCAGTCAGGACGGCGAGCCCCAGCAGATCGCTGACGAAACCGGTCCCCAACTGACCGCAGGTGACCGTGGCGACACCGCGGGAAAGATTGGCGTCGTCGGTGAGACGAGCGCCGAGATCGGCATCCCGCAGCAGTTCGACCAGCCGCTGAGCCGGCCCATGTCCCTCAGTAATCAACAGGACGCGCCAAGAGTCCGCCAGCCAGCCCTTGATGTCAGCGACAGCCTGCGCCGTGTCACCGTGATACGAGGTAGCCGGGCGCAGGCTGGAGATGACGGAGTTATCGTCAAGATCTTCCTCGCCGGCACCGGCACCGGCGCCGGCACCGCTACCGACGTTGAAGGGGCTGACCGACCACCACGGCAGGCCGATCTCGGCGGCACGCTGGCGGACCTGCGCGATCGAGCGGTAGGCAGCCGCGCCAAGGTCGATCGGCGCACTGCCGCCAAGCGCGGCCGTGCTCCAGGACGCCTCCAAAAACTCCTGGCTGGTGCGCACCAGCTCGGCGGCGCGGGCACGGACCCGCTCCGGGTCGCACACCAGCACATGCGTTCCGGCGGGTAGTTCGTCGAGCATCAGCACCATCCGGTCGGACAGCACCGGCGCGAGCGCCTCCATGCCGTCGACAGGAGTGCCATCCGCGATCTTGTCAAGAATGTCGAGGATCTCGGGATGCTTTGCGGCAAGTTCCCGGGCCCGGGCCCGGACCTCGGGCGTGAGCAGCAGCTCCCGGCAGGGCGGCGCGAACAGCCGGTGACGGCCACCGTCGGCATCTCCGGTATCGGTCAGCGCCCGCTGATCAGCCACGGAGAACGGCCGGATGTCCTCAACCTCGTCGCCGAAGAATTCAACCCGCAGCGGATGTTCCTCCGTGGGCGGAAAGATGTCGAGGATGCCGCCACGGACCGCAATCTCGCCACGCCGCTCCACCAGATCGACCCGATGGTAGGCGACCCCGACCAGCTTCTCCACCACGTCGTTGAGATCGGCGCTGTCACCGACCTGCAATGACACCGGTTCCAGGTCACCGAGCCCGGCGACCTGCGGCTGCAGGACAGCCCGGACCGGCGCGACCACAACCGACAGCGGCCGCTGGCCGGTACTGTGCGGATGTGCCAGGCGGCGCAGCACGGCAAGCCGGAGCCCGACCGTGTCGGCCCGCGGGGACAGTCGTTCGTGCGGCAGGGTCTCCCAGCTCGGAAACACCGCGACCGAGGCGGGATCAATCATGCTCGACAGCGCGGCAGCAAGATCGTCTGCTTCTCGACCGGTTGCGGTCACGGCAAGCACCGTCCGACCACCCCGGCCCGCGAGTGCGGCAGCGGCGAACGGCCGCAGCGCAGCCGGCGCCGACAGGTCAAGCTGGAGCTCACCGACCGAGGCGAGGGCACGGGCCAGGGCCGGATCAGCACCCGGGCTGGCGGTCAGAACGTCCAACAGCGGGGCGAGGGTCATAGGTGCGTCCCGAGCCTCTCGAAGAACGACGCAATCTTACAGACGGACACGACGTCGCAAACCCGGTCGCTGGCCGCGCACCGGAGCGTCCTCACGAAGCACCTCGCGACGCCAGCGCGCGAGGCGTTATGCCCAACCTTACCCGCCGAGGGATCCCCCACCCCGACGGCCGTGCTCCCACCACCGTGCACTGGCCGCGCCACGACCCTCCTGACCGTAGGTTCCCTCGTCCGGACGTCGCTACCACAGGCGTTGGTACTCACGGGCGGCCATCGGGTTCACGGTCGGGTTGATCAGTGCGGACCGGACGTTGCCAGCCCTGTCCTCGTTGAAATATGCCTCATAGGCGAGTATATCGGCATTATCAACAAATACCTGGTACATCTTCGCGATGAACAGGGCGTTGTCACCGCCGGCCTGGCCGAGCGGCCCGGCCTTCGAGCCTTCTTTCGCCACCACCCCCCACTCCGGCACCGAGAACAGCTTGTTGTGCAGCCGGGCGAAGCGGACCACTCCGCACAATCCGTCGAGACCGTTACACTGTGCATCAAAAGTCGCCGGGTCAACACTCGGCGGATACTGATCGTAGGCATCTATGCCGATGACATCGACATAGGCGTCCCCCGGATACAGCTCGAACGCGTCAGCCACGCCGACCGACCCGTGCGCGTTGAGGTTCCAGTCGAGGCGAACCTGTGCGTCGGTCCGCCGGATCGCGGACGCGGCATTACGGTAGCACGTGATCCACAATATGGGATTGACCGCGGACCACGCGAACCCCGTGCCGTTGAACTCCCACCCCAGCCGGACGAACGAACTGCCGCGCCCCTTTGCCACCAGCCAGAGTCCGAAATCGCGCCAGTAGCCGTCGTACGCGCCCGCGGCACAGTCCGCCAGGTTGCCCCTTTCCGGTCCGGACTCCGGGAATAATGGCTGACTGATAACCCAGCTGCCGGGGAATCCGGCAAAGTGGTTGCGGTCTCGTCCGATCCACGGGCGGACGATCGTGTGCCAGCTAGACCGGTCGGTGTAGGTGACCACCACGTCGTTGGGCCGGCCGCGAAAGGTCGCCCACGCGTTCGCCTCGGCAAGCGTCCCGGCGGCCACACCGCTCGGGAAGGGGCCGAGATGAGTTGCCGGTGCGACCCGTGGCACCGGCGCCGCCGCAGCTTCATCTCCGCCGACCGTGGTTCCAGCACGAGCACCAGCACCCGTCGTGGCCGTGGCCGTGGCCGTGGCCGACGCGCTGGTCGGGGCCGCTGCGCCCAGGCCGCCTGCGGACACCGGTGGCGTGCCTGGCGGGTCTGACCCGGCCTGGTGCGCTCCGGCCGGGGTCAACCGCCAGGCGGTCAACGCGAGGACCGCGGCGATGATGACGCCGGCAACGGGAAGGAGTCGCTGGTCCAACCGACCACGCCGCACCCACCCACCCCCATACCGTCCGGGGCCGCCGGGCACCCGAAGAGAACCATGATCGTGCACCCTTTGACCATTTAATGATCTTCGATCACGCAGTCACGAATCGCCGAAGATCATCGCAGTCAACGAAAACGTTTAATGCGACGTCGGATACCCCGCGAACTGTAACGAAGGGGAGCCGACAGACGGCGGGCAGCCCGGCCGGGCCCGCACCGGCGTCCGTGACGATCAAGGCTGGCGGCCGATCGTGGCGTCCGATCGTGGTGGCCGCCACCCGCGGCCCATTCCGGTGAGCGTTGCCAGGAATACGGCCAGCCCTGCGCGGGAACAACCGTGCCACGTATTCCGCTCCGGGCGGCCACCGGGTCGATCACGGGAGAAAAGAAGAAGTCGTGACAACAGCTACCAAACCCGCCGGTAATGAACAGTCATGGATAAGCTGTGATGTGCCGGATATTCCGGTCGTCATCCTGTGCGGCGGGATGGGCACCAGGTTGCGCGAGGCGAGCGAGAAACTTCCCAAACCACTGGTCGACATCGGTGGCAAGCCGATCCTCTGGCACATCATGAAGACATACGGACATTATGGATTTCGCCGTTTCATCCTGTGCCTGGGTTACAAGAGCGACTCGATCAAAAACTACTTCCTGAACTACCGTGCGCAGGTGGCGGACTTCACCCTGCACCTCACCGACGACCACACCCCGACGTTTCACAACGCGGCCGGCGACGAGGACTGGGAGGTGACCTTCGCCGAGACGGGCCTACTCACCGGCACCGGGGCACGACTGGCCCGGGTACGCGAATATCTGACCGAGCCCAGATTCATGCTCACCTACGGCGATGGGCTCAGCACGGTCGACCTCACCGCCGTACTTGTCGATCATGAACGCGCCGGCCGGATCGGCACGGTGACCGGGGTCCGGCCGTCCAGCCGTTACGGCGAACTCGCCACCGTCGCCGACACGGTCACCGGATTCGCGGAAAAACCGCCGTCGTCCGGCTGGGTCAGCGGCGGGTACTTCGTTTTCGAACATGAGTTCGTTGACGGCTACCTGGACGACGACCCCGACCTGCTCCTCGAACGTCGGCCACTACAGCGACTCGCGCACGCGGGCCAACTCACGCTGCACGCTCACGAGGGCTTCTGGATGGGTATGGACACCTACCGGGACTGGACCGAACTCAACCAGCTCTGGGACTCCGGCACCGCACCCTGGTGCGTCTGGAAACGTTGAGTTCGCGTGTCGCGCATTCCCGACGAGACGACCAGTGCGCTCGGGGCGCATCTGTACGAGCTGGTCGCCGAGCTCACCCCCGCGATGCGCAGCATCACCGGCAACGGCGTGCGCAGAACGCTGGCCACGGTCCGGCGGGCACTTGACCCGGCGGTCCCCCTCACCGTACGTGAGATTCCCACCGACACGCCGGTGCTCGACTGGACGGTGCCCAAGGAGTGGAATGTCCGGGAGGCATGGCTCGCCGGCCCGGACGGTCAGCGCATCCTTGATGTCGCCGACCATCCACTGCACCTGGTGAACTACAGCGCACCGACATACACCCGGCTTGCCCTCCCCGACCTGGCACCGCACCTGCATTCCTTGCCCGACCGACCCGACTGGGTGCCGTACCGCACCTCCTACTACCGCGAGACCTGGGGTTTCTGCCTACCCGACCGGCAGCGGCGCGCGCTTGCCGAGGGTGAGTACCAGGTGCACATCGACACGACGCTCACCGACGGATCACTGACCTTCGCCGAGATCCTCCTGCCCGGTAGCGGTCCGCTCGAGTTCCTCCTGACCACCCACGTCTGCCACCCGGGCATGGCGAACGACAACGCCTCCGGTATCGCCATGGCGACGCTGCTCGCCGGGGCACTCGCGGACCGGCCCCGGCGCCTGACCTACCGGATCCTGTTCATCCCCGGGACGATCGGGGCGATCACGTGGCTCGCCCACAACCGCCACGCCGTCGAACAGGTTGAGCACGGTCTCGTGCTGACCGGGCTCGGCGACCGCGGACAGCCGACATACAAACGCAGCCGACGCGGCGACGCGGTCATCGACCGGGCCGCGACGCGGGCGCTGAAAGAAACTGATCGACCGCACCATGTGGTCGACT
The DNA here is from genome assembly GCF_963555915.1 of Protofrankia sp. Cas4. NCBI lineage: Bacteria > Bacillati > Actinomycetota > Actinomycetes > Frankiales > Frankiaceae > Protofrankia > Protofrankia sp. Cas4. The sequence goes on along the minus strand of NZ_CAUVXL010000042.1, from coordinate 6,339 downwards.
TCTCTCCGTACGGGTATGACGAGCGCCAGTTCTGCTCGCCCGGTTTCAACCTGCCGGTAGGCCGTTTCGGCCGCAGCCAGCACGGCGAGTACCCGGAATACCACACCTCCGCCGACAACATGGACCTCGTGACGCCGGAAAGCCTTGGCGACTCTTTCGCGATCATCATGCGTACGATCGAGATCTGCGAGCGGGACCGGACCTGGACCAACACGTCCCCGTTCGGGGAGCCGCAGCTGGGACGGCGGGGTCTGTACCGCTCGATCGGCGCCACCCTTGGGCGCGATGCGGTCGAAATGGGCCTGCTGTGGGTCCTCAACCTCGCCGACGGCACCAACAGCATGCTTGACATCGCCGAGCGTGCGGACCTGCCGTTCGACACGGTCGCGGACGCGGCGGACGCGCTCGCGGCGGTCGGTCTGTTGACCTGACCAGGCCCGGGCGTCACCAGATGTCGCGCGCGAACCAGGTCACCAGGAGCAACCCGAGGTAGACGACAACCGGGCTGAGCAGACTGCTGGACAGCACCGTGAAGAAGACCAGTACCGCACCGGAGAGGACGAACGACGGGGATCCGCGCGCGAACGCCAACACGACGAGTGCGAGGAAAGCCGTCCCGCCGACGAGGCCGTACTCCAGGACGAGCTTGGGCAGCATGGCATAGTTCAACGGCAGGCCGGTGTTGTGCATGAACTGGTCGGCGTCACGGTCGGACCAGCCCGGACCGGAGCCGAAGAGCACGGTCAACGGATCGCCGCCGAGCCGGTCGAAGGTCCGGGTGTAGGGCTGGACGAAACGCAGGCTGCCACTCGAACTGCTCGTGGACGTCTCGGTGGCGCGCTCGGCGAAGACATCCGCAGCCGGCGTGAAGCTCACGATGGTCACGACCAGCGCGAGACCCGTCGCCGCCGTGATCGCAAATCGAGGTCCCTTGTGGACCGCGAGCAGCACAAGCGCGGCGGCCAGCAGAATCACCCCGGTGCCCGAGACCGTGGCCAGGATGGCCACGACGAGTAGCAGCAGTCGCCACCAGCGGACACCCCGCAACACCGAAACGACCAGACCGATGGCGAGGAACTGCGAACAGAAGGACGGCTCCAGGCAGACGAACGCGTTCGCCTTGAACAGGTTGGAGCCGTAGGCCACCGGATATGACGTGTTGAAGTTCCGCATGACCAGGTCGGGTGGGAGAATGCCGCCGATGATGTCGCGGTAGTGCCAGCCCGCGAGCTGCAGGCCGAACTGCGCCACCGCGAGTCCGGCCAGCACCTCCGTCATGATCGCAAAACGGTCCAGTACCCGGGGGAACAGCGTCGCCGACACGTCGGCGCGCAGGCCATAGCAGAACGGCGCATAGGTCACCACCAGCAGGAGCAGCGACGTCAGTGAATTGTCGTCAAGGCCCCGGATGAACACGACCGACGCCGCGCTGACGCACGCCGCCATGGCGATCAGGTAGGCCCTGGTTCGGCCCATATTGGCCGCGAGGTCACCCCACGCGAGCAGCACCACGGCGCCGACGAGAACTCCCGGCAGCATCAGTGGCACCTGGGTGGAACCCACCGGGACCGCCAGCCGCTGGAGAAAGACCTCACCGAACAGCAGCACCGTCAGCAGCCGTAGTGTCCGGCGGTCGGCGGCGGGGTCGGTCACCGCCGCCGGCGGCTCAGGGATCACCCAGCTCCGTGGAATGCGGGTTGTCAAACGTGTCACCATGGACAGCCATCCCGCGCCGACCACTTGGTCCGAGCGTCAGCCACCCGTGCAGCCAACCGCGAAGTGCCGCCAAGCGCCGTCCAGGCGCTCAATGCTTACCGGTGGGACGGACATATCTGTCCGTAGTCTCCCTGTCGCCGCGCCGGCGACGCCCGGCGTCCATCGACGCCCTCGATGATGCGCCCGGCGCGGAGGCAGCACGACCACCGGCACCCACGATCGGGCCGACAACGTCATCGGCGGCGCGCGCGGGCGCCGCATTGCGCGCGGACCGACGGACGCCGGATCGGCCGTCGAAGACCACGCCCACGATCCGCCCCGCCAGGGCCGGCCAGTGCCGCGGCACCCGCGACAGCTCCTTGAGCAGGGAATCGCCGCTGGCGACAACGATGATGGCATCCGCCTGCGCGGCGGACACCGCTGTCGTCGGAAGCTCGCTGAGCGCCGGCGTCAACAGGATGACAAGATCGACAACGGGTGCGCGGTCCGCCAGGATGGGCGCGAGCCCACCGGGCCGGGCGGCCCGGGCCGGCGCGACCCGGTTGTACAGCAGATGCCCTCGTCCGGTGCCGGATGAGCGGGCCAGGCAGGTCGGCTCGTGCGCCCAGCGGGGCAGCTCACCGGAAACCGCTCGAGGTAGGTGCTCCAACGTCGCGCGGACGTCGGGCTCCGGGGAGGCGTCGATGATCAGCACAACTCCCTGATCGTCTGACCAGCTTGCGCAGACGGCCGCCACCAGATCGACACCCAGATCGCCTCGCATCGCCGGAACGAGCGCCACCACTTTGACGGTTGGTGCCAATACCGCGGACATGGCGGAGACAAGCGTGTCGGTCGGGAGTCCGCTGCCGCGCCGATCGGGAATTTCCACAAGAAATGGCGCATCAAGGGCAAGGGCCGCGCCGCGCCCGTCGAGAACCGTTGGCCGGCGCAGATAGGCGCACCAGACCACTGCCGCCGCCAGGAACATCCCGACCAACGCGCCAACCAGAGCGTCACGGAACAGCTGCGGTGCGACCTTGCCATCAGAACGCGGAGCTTCGGCCAGCGTCACCGAACCGGCCCTCAACGCGGCGTTGACCTGTGCCTCGGGAATCCGTCGGTTGAGATCGGCGATCTGTGAGTTGAGGTTGCTGATCTGGCTGGCAAGAACCTGTTCGTCCGCGTTACGAGGCAGAGCCGCCTGCTGGGCCTGCAGCCTCTGGAGGTTCTTGTAGGTCTCGTCCCGCAGCTTGGTAAGCCGATCGACAGCGCCACTGCTGTCCGCCCCATACTGGGAGAGAAGTTGCTGATAGGCGCTCTCGGTAGCCTGGACCAACCGCACCGACTGCTCGTCGGTGCCGCCGCTGCCGACGATCGTGAAAAAGTAGCCTCCCGCCGACGGCGTGACCTTCACCCGTTTGGCCACATAGGGCCGCGACACCTTGAGCTGTTCGGCGATCAGGTCCAGAGCCGCGGTGGAGGCGGCGAACTGGGCCTGGGTCTGGACGACCCGGGTGGCATCGACCGAGCCCCCGCCGAGCGCCGCGTCGGAGGTGCTCAGGAACACCCGGCCCGTCGCCTGATACACCGGAGCCTGCCGCTTGGCAAGGATGAGCGCCAGCGCCGCGCCGATAACCACCGCGATGACAATCGCCAACCAGCGGCGTCCCAGGACCCGCAGCAGGGACACCCCCCCAAGGCCCCGGGTCGCCTCCGCTGACGGCTGCGCAACCGGGGTCACCTGCGCGCGCCCCTCGCCTCAGGCGAGATCAGCACCTCGAAGATCCCACGGGAACGAAGGGATCGGCCGCCCTCGTGCCACCCGGATCGCGAAAACATCGCAGCCCCCTGTTTCTGATGGCCCGGATGCGCACAGAACCATGATCGCGCATCCTTCGGCCAAGACTCCCTATCGCGGCCGCCGGATACGCGCAGAACCATGATCGCGCATCCTTTGGCCAAGACTCCCTATCGCGGCCGCCGGATACGCGCAGAACCATGATCGCGCATCCTTTGGCCAAGGCTCCTCCACCGCGCACACAATTCCATGGCGACGGAGCCAGCTTGTGAGCATAGCTCGTTGCGCACAGTCGCAACCGGATGCCCCGAAACGTCGGTGCACAGCTGCGCAAACCCCCTGGTCATCTCCTGGAACCTGCTGTGAAACAGGCTCCTGTCAGGCCCCCGGTTTCGGGGCCCACGACGTCTCCTGACCACGACTGCGTGACCAGTGCTCGACCGCCGTAGCCACAGCGGCCCAGTCAGTGCCAGGTGCCAGGAACCGCTGCTCCATATGCGTGACCAGATCTGGATCAGGTGCCACCAGGGTCCGCCGCGCGTGTTGCGGCCGCGCAAGTGTGACAGCGTTGGCGGCGGTCCGTACGCCGATCAGCGCGACCCGGCGAGCCGCGGCCCGAGGCCGCCCCATGTGCCCGGGATCCGGCCTGCCGCCAGCGAGTTCCCGCAGGCCGAACGGCCGGTATCCCTGGTAGGCCAGACAGGTGGCCTGGTCCCATGCCTCGCCGAGGAACGGGGAGGTACGCAACAGTCGCTCGTCGGCGAGCACCGCCCCGAGCCGGGCCCCGAACGTGCTGGTGGCGCTCACCGCCCGGTACCAGCGCGCCGTGCCCAGCAGGACCGCATCGGGATCACCCTGGGAGCGGGTCGCCGAACTGATCAACGGCGAGCATCGGGTGGCCGCGGGATCAAAACGCATCGAGCTGTAGAGAGTGAAGTAATCGGCGCGGTCCAGCTCGTTCGCGGCCCGGACGAGATCGCGCAGGCTCGCACCGGTATAGAGGTAGTCGTCCTCGGAGAACCAGACAAGATCGGCTGGTGACCAGCCCCGCTGCCGAGGTAGTCGCAGCACCCACCGGTATGACGACCGGTTGCTGCCGCAACGGACACTGAGAACCTCGCCCGCTTCCGACATCATCTCCAGGCGGCCAGCGGGAACCGGCCCGTCGTTGACGAAGACAAGCTCGGTCTCAATATCGACATTGTCCACCGCGCGCAACAGTGACGCCAGCGCAAGGGACTTGTTGTAGAAGTCCGGTCGGTCCTTGCGGTTCTCGCTGCCGACGGATCGATAGATGATGTGCAGTCTCACCGCGAACTCACGATATCTCACCGCCCGCCCCGACGATGCCGACCGGTCAACATACCGTCCGCATCGCCTCTGGCCCTCTGGACCCGGCCTTCTCGCCAGACCCGAGCAGGTCACGGGTTGGAACCTCGGCCCGGTGCGCGGCTCGATGCAGCAGCACGAACCACAACGGCACGGTCATCCAGAAAGCGACGATGTACCCGACGACAGCCCCTTGCAAACCGTAGCGCGCCAGACCGGCGACCGGGAACACGAACAGGGCCGGCGCGAGCACACAGTGGGCGCGGAAAGTGAGCTTGGGCTGGCCAAGCGCATAAAGCATGCACGCCGGACCGACCGTGGCAGCCGCCCCCGCCTGCTGGATGATTGTCAAAACGAGTATGCCACGGGTCTGCGCCCACGTGTCACCCAGCAACGCGACGCCCACGCGGTCGGGAACAAGAAGGAACAACGCGCCCCACAGCACGCCGGCACCGACGACCAGACATGAAAGCATGGTCGCGGATCGAATGCGGGCGCGGGCGGACATATCCCGCCGACGGGAGAACTCCGGAATCGCAAAACTGATGATGCCGACGGCGAGAATCGTGGTCGGGCCGAGGAGGGTCTGGACCCCACGCAGCGCGCCGACCGCGATCGCGGTGCCGAATACGCCGATCAGCAGTGTCGACCCCTGCTGGGCGCCCTGAACAGTGATGTACTCGGCGCTCATGTAGCCCGCGACCTCGCGGTGCCGTCTGATCCATTCACGGGACCTGACCGGTGCGGGCCAGAAGCCGGACTGGACGATCCCCACCAGGGCTGCCGCCGCGGCGGCTCCACCCCAGACGAGCAGATACGTCGCGGACGACCCGACGCCATGACGGAGCAGGAAGAACACGCCGCCCAATTGGATCACGGTCCACACCATGTCGTTCACGGCGGCCTTCGCGGGCCTGCCTTCGGCGATGAACACGTAACGCCACGCATCCTGCAGGAGCAGGCCCGGCATGACCAGACCCATCGCGGCTATCGCCGCACCGACCGTGGTGCCCAGCACCGCACCGACGGCTACCAGACATCCACCTGTGATCATGCCGAGAACCAGCGCCGTGCCGGTCGCCGCGGCGCCCGCCGCCCGGAAGATCCGCGGGGCGGCGTCGGCATACTTCATGCCCAACGGTGATGTGCCAGCCGCCCGGGAGAACCCGACGACCAGCGCGAACAGCGCGAAGGCGATCGAGAACGCGCCGAACTGGCCCGCCGAAACCCGGCGGGCGACCGCGAAGGCGATGAGCGCGTTGGTCCCGCTGGAGATGACCTGGTCGCCCAGCGTCCACATGGCCTTGGACCGCCCGGAGGCTACGCCGCTGCCCTGTCGCCGTCGGCCGTGGTCCGGTGTCAGCAAACGACCGGTCGAGGAACAGGCACGATGAACTTGCCGCCACGCCGGGCGAAGGCGGCCTGCTGCTCCATGATCTCGTCCCGGACATTCCAGGCCAGCAGGAGCAGGTAGTCGGGTCTGCGCTCGGCCAGGACCGCCGGGGCGAGGATCG
>NZ_CAUVXL010000041.1:0-22605 GCF_963555915.1 Protofrankia sp. Cas4 | reverse complement strand
GATCAGGTACGTGCGCGAGCACGTTGTTCGCGATGATGACGTCCGCGCGCAGACCATCGGCAACCAGCGCCCGGGCGAGGTCTGCGCCGAAGAACTCCGCACGGGTCGGCACACCGATCTTACGGGCCGCCGCCGCGGGACCCGGTGACGGTTCGATACCGAGCACCGGAATCCCTCGCTCGACGAAGGCCCGCAACAGGTAACCGTCATTGCTCGCGATCTCCACGACGAGACTGTCGGGACCGAGGTTGTGGCTGGCGATCAGATCGATCACATGCTTTTCGGCATGCCGGCAGAGCGTGTCACTAAACGATGAATAATACGGATAGTCCGCGTCGAAAATCTCCTCCGCCGGCAGGGCATGGGTGAGCTGGACCAGTGCGCACGACTCGCAGAAGCCGATTTCCAGCGGGAAGACCGGCTCGTGCCCGGCGAGGTCGTCGGGCCGCAGCAGCCGGTTGGCGATGGGAGTACATCCAAGCGTCAGGAACGGGCGCGGCGACGGCCCACCGCACGAGCGGCAGGCCGTGACCGGCACGGCCACGGCCTGTCCACGGGTCACTGACTGGCCGGCGTGCTCGGTTGACATGCGGTCCCCTCGTGCATGGTATTTATGGCTTTAGGTACGATCTATGGCTTTAGGTATGATCGATGGCTTTGGGTTGGATGGATGTGGCGCCCGCGCGAATGACGGACCGCCTACCACGGGTGATGAACCCCACCACCGGTCAGCCGGCGGCAACCGGTGGCTCGTCGAGCAGCGCCCAGGCACGGTCCTTGGCGGAGACGACCGTAGCAGTCAGCGGCCAGCGGATTGCAAACCGCGGGTCGTCGTAGCGGGCACCGCGGTCATGGCCGGGTTCGAAGGGTACGTTCATCTGGTAGGTCGCTTCGGTGGCGTCGACGAGCGTCTGGTACCCGTGGGCCAGACCAGCCGGAACGAACAGGGCCCGGCGGTTGTCCGCGGTGAGCTCGACGGCGACGTGGTGAAGGTAGGTCGGCGACCCGGGGCGGACGTCCACGGCAACGTCGAACATGGCCCCACGGGTACAGCGCACGAGCTTGGTCTCCCGCACCGGCTGCGCCGCCCAGTGCATCCCACGGATCGTCCCGGCGATGTGGTTGAAGGCGACGCTGCACTGGGCCACCTCGGGCGCCAGGCCCGCCGCGACGAACTCGCGTGCGCAGAAGGTCCGGGCGAAAAGACCGCGGGAGTCGGGTAACGGCTCGGCATCCACGACGAAGACCCCGGCCAGCTCGGTCGACATTATGATCATCAATACGTCCAAAAAAGATCGTCATCGACCTGGCCGGTGTCGATCAGATACTGGAGCTGCTTGATCCGGATGTGCCCGCGGCCCGTGAACGTCTCCCCGGCAAGCTGGATGCGCGCGAAGACGTCGTGCAACTGCCTGACCCCCAGCGGAGCATCCCAGTCGCAGGAGAAGCCGGGAAGCGCATCATTGATCTTGTCAAAGTCGACCCGATAGCTGCGGGTGTCCCCGCCGTTGGCACCGAAGCTCAGCCGACAACCGGTGAAGACGCTCGCGACCGCGTCCGCGATCTCCTTGATCTGATAGTTCTGCGTGCTGCTGCCGACATTGAACACCTCGTTGTGGATGAGCTCACGTGGCGCGGCAAGCACGCACCGGATGGCCTTGGCGATGTCCAGGCCGTGGACCAGCGGACGCCACGGCGTCCCGTCGCTGGTCATCGCGATCTCGCCGGCTGTCCAGGCGACTCCGCAGAGGTTGTTGAGCACGATGTCGAACCGCATCCGGGGAGACGCGCCGTACGCGGTGGCGTTTCGCAGGAACGTGGGCGAGAAATCCTCCCCTGCCAGGGACGCGACATCGCGTTCGACCCGAGCCTTGCAGCGTGCGTACGGCGTCTGCGGGTTCAGAACGGCGGTCTCGGTGACGTTGAGGCCCGCCGCGACGCCATACACGCTGCACGACGACATATAGACGAACCGGGACACCCCGGCATGTTTCGCGAGCGTCGCCAGTCGGACGGAACCCTCGTGGTTGACCTTGTAGGTGACCTCCGGTGCGAGTTCACCCAGCGGGTCGTTGGACAGTTCGGCCATATGCACGATCGCGTCCACACCGGCCAGATCCTCGATCGTGACACGGCGTAGATCCTTGTCGAGGGTCTGCGGGCTACGGTCGGCACCCCGGTAGAGCCAGCCGAACTTGTAGTAGCCCGTATCCAGGCCGAGGACCCCGTGGCCGGCACGCATCAGCTCGGGTGCGACCAGGGCGCCCAGGTAACCCTCGGAACCGGTGACGAGCACCTTCATCCGCGTGTCCTCCTCGCGCCGGAGCCGCCGGAGCCGCCGGGCGGCGAACCCCGTTGGGGGATACCCACTTCAGTCGGATCATCACGTCAATCGAACCCGAGAGCGGCCAGCAAACACCTGCAGTGATATGGCACACTCGCAGAGTGCACAACGTACAGCCAGTCACGGTGATATCCCCCGACGGTCAACAGGAATGGCCGTTCGAGCTTGTGCTCGTCAGCTATCACAGCCGAGATCAACTCGAACAGATGCTCGCCAGCCTGCCCGCGAACATCCCGATCGTGATTGTCGACAACGCCTGCGGCGCGGACCGTGTCGACGAACTCGTTGCGGACATGCCGTGCGGTCGTTATGTGAACTCCGGTGGCGGCAAGGGGTTCGCCAAGGCCGCGAACATGGGGGTGCGGACGTCGCACCACGAATATCTGATCTTCGGAAACCCGGACAGCCGACCATCAATTGAAATCATGATCAAGCTCGTGGACGACGTCCGCAATGATCCCGGCCTCGCCGCCAGCGCCGCCACGATGACAGGCCCGGACAACCGGCCGGAGCTGGGCAACGGCGGCTGGGAACCGACGCCTCGTCGGGTCCTCATGCACGTGATCGGAGCGCACAAGATTGCCCCGACCGTCGGCCTGTTCGCCCGCCCCGAGCCCGGCCGCCCGATGAACGTCGACTGGCTCACCGGGGCCTGCATGGCCGTCCGGCGCGAAACATTTCTTACTGTAGGCGGATTCGACGAAAGTTTCTTCGTCTACAACGAAGACATGGCGCTGGGACGGCGGGTCCGTGAAGCCGGCCTGCGCCAGCGGCTGCGGACGGATCTGCTGGTGCCGCACAGCGCGGGTGGTTCGGGCGCACCGAAGATCTGGATGCTGCAGATGCGCGGCGCGTCCATGATGAACTACCTGGCCATGCACAACACCCCGAGACGGGTGCGGCAGATGCAGGCGATGCTCGTGGCCGGATACGCGGGCCGCACGCTGCTGTCATGGGCGCGTCGCAACCCGACCGCCGCGGCCGAACACCGCTCATACCTCAGGGGGCTCCTGGCCGGGCCACCCGCGCCATAGCCGACCGCATCCGCTCCAGCAGGATGTCCCGGTCGAGCTCACGGGCGACGAACGCGTGGCCGGACGCGCCGATCCGCTCGGCCAACCCGGGCGCGTCCAGCAGCCTGCAGACCGCTTCGGTGAACCCGGTGGAGTCGTCCGCGATCAGCAGGTCACGCCCTGGTACCCACCCGAGGCCACGGCCGCCGACCCGGGTGCTCACCACCGCAACCCCAGCCGCCATCGCCTCGACCACCTTGATGTTGACCCCGGAGCCCGATCGCATCGGGTTCAGCGAGACCGCCGCGCCGGCGATGTATCCCTGCACGCTGGTGACATCGGTGTGGACGCTGACCCGGTCGTGACCTCGCAACCAGGCAACCAGCCCGGGGTCCCCCCGCCGGCCGACGACCTGGAGCGACGCCTGCGGGTGTCGGACGCGGACGGTCGGCCAGCAAACCGTGAGGAACCACCGCAGCGCCTCGGTGTTGGTCGGGGTGTCCAGCGATCCGACGAACAGCAACCGGCCAGGGTCGCGCTCGGTCACGACATGTGCGGCGGACGCCGTGGCCACCTGGGCGGGCAGGAAGGGCGGCAGGTGGATCGCGCGCGCACCACAGCGCTCCCTGCGCCAGGCATGGTCGTCCACGGAGATGTCCGCGATACAGGTCACGGTCGGCGAGCTGTGCAGAACACGCTCGGCCCTGCGGAGCTTGCGATATTCAAGTTCGTAGGCCACCGCCCGCGGCCCCGTGGCAGCGCCCGCCAACGCCCGGAAGTACTCCGAGTCGATGTTGTGGGCACGAACGAGGTGCGGGATGCGCCATGCGCGGGCAACCTGTTCGCCCAGGTGTGCGACCCGGCAGCTGTAGCTGATCACAGCATCGGCGGATGGCGGTGTGACGGCAAGAACACGCGCCAGGGCGCCGAGCGGGCGTGAGGTGTAGGCATACGGCCGCAGCCTGAGATGCGCCAGCGGAGTCAGGTTACGCGGCAGCTCGATGACCACAGCGCCTGGCAGCGCCGCCTGGTAGGCAGCCAGGTCGAGCGCCTTCGGTGTTGGGACGAGCACCCGCAACCCGATCCCGGCCGCCGATGCGGCAGTCAGAAACATCAACGTCTCCACCCGGCCACCGGCGTCCGCGGGTAGGAACGGCTCTTCGACCGCAACGATCCAGTGCTCTGTGTCAGCCATCAGCCGCTCCCCTACGTCAGTTCACTCGGACATCGCACCTGGACGCGTTACGAGCGACCGGCCGAGGCATGTCCGCACCCACAGCGAAGGCGCGACATTCGAGGTCAATGACTCCGAATGGTTACCCCAAGAACACAGGTTACGGTGGTCTCCATGATGGGAGTACGCAGTACTGGACGTAGAGTCGCGATAACAGGACTTGGAGCGACAGCAATGTACGGCCACGCTTTGTACCCGCTTTACGTCGCACTGAAAAGCCGTAGCCACCGGACCGAGGAGCCGGAAGATCCCGAGGTCTGGCCGTCGATGACCGTGGTCGTCTCGGCATACCGCGAGGCGACGGTGATCAGAAAGAAGGTCGATGAACTGTCCGCCGCCGGATATCCGGGTCCACTGGAAATAATCATCGTCGCGGACGACCCCGCCACCGCGCAGGCGGCTCGACGGCCCGGCGTCACGGTGCTGTCAGCCGGCGTGCGGCTGGGCAAGTGCGAGGCCGTCAACCGGGGGGTCGCCACCGCGAGTCACGACATTGTCGTGCTCTCGGATGCGAACGCGGGGTTGGCTCCCGGTTCCCTGCGGGCCGCGGCGCGGCATTTCCGCAACCCGACCGTCGGTGCCGTGGCCGGTGAGAAGAGGGTCGAGGACCCTGCCGGCGGCCAGGGCTTCTACTGGAAATTCGAGTCCTGGCTCAAACAGTGCGAGTCGGCCATCGGGCAGACCATCGGCGTCGTCGGCGAGATGCTCGCGTTCCGCCGGGAGGTCTTCCAGACGCTGCCCCCAGACGTCGCGGTGGACGATGCCTGGCTCGCTCTCGACATCACCGAGGCCGGCCTGCGGGTCGTCTATGAGCCGTCCGCGTACTCGGTCGAGACCCCCAGCGCCACGTACAGCGAGGAGTGGGAACGGCGGACCCGGGTGGTGGCCGGCAACCTCGACATGCTCTGGCGCCGCCGGGAGGCGCTGGTGCCAGGTGCCCTACCGGTCACCCCGCAGCTGTGGGGGCACCGGCTCGTCCGGTCGTCCTTCGGGCCGATGGCCCACGCCATGCTGATCGCGGTCAGCGTTCCCGCAGCCCGCCACAGCCGGATCGCACGGCTGTTCCTGGCCGGTAACCTCGCGGGAGCGGGCAGCCTGCTGACGGTGATCAGGGGCGGGAACCCGCCTGCGCCGCTACGTCTCGCGGCCCAGGTCTTCTTCCTGCAGGCCGTGGCACTCGGCGGAATCCGCCGTTTTCTCAAGGGGGAACGGCCGGCGGCCTGGCCCAAACCCGACCGCGTGAGCCCGTTGCCGGCCCGACCGAATGTGGTCGTCGGCGAACAGGCCGGCCCACCCGCACAGGCCGAAGTCGATAACAGCCCGTTCACCCGTATCAGAAAGTATTGCACTATATTTTTCCGGTCTACCCCAGGTGTTCGGTCGCCATGGCTGGGTAATTCCAGGACGTGAATCTGATGTGCCTGGCGCGAAGGTAGTCGCCGATGTTGGAGATGACCGCCGCGCCGCCCGCCGACGGGCATGGCTACCGGATACTCGCTCTCGGCGCGCACGCGGACGACGTGGAGATCGGCGCCGGCGGCACCATCATCGCGCTCCTCGCCCGATACCCCACGGCCTGCGTGCACTGGGTCGTCTTCGCGGGATCGGGCGAGCGCGGCGCCGAAGCTGAGACGAGCGCGCGTAATCTCGGCGGCGGCTCGCTCGGCTCCCTTCACCTGCACGAGGTCCGGGACGGCTTCCTTCCCCGGGAATGGGGAGGCGTCAAGGAGGTGCTCCTGGCGATCGCGCGGCAGGTCTGCCCGGATGTGGTGTTCGCTCCGTCGCTGGGCGACGCACATCAGGACCATCGCGCTCTCGGTGAACTTGCCTGGCAGGCGTTTCGCGGGGCGCTGATCCTCGGCTACGAGATCCCGAAGTGGGACGGCGACATAATGCGTCCAACACTGTACGTACCGCTGTCAGAAGAAACCGTCACGGCAAAGCTTGCACACATCATCGAGCATTTTCCCAGTCAGAAGGAGAAACCCTGGTTTGACGAGGAGACCTTCCGGGCGGTGTTGCGGTTACGCGGAGTCGAGTGTGGCACACGTTACGCCGAGGGGTTCGACGCCCGGAAGGTCATCGTGCGGTGGTGAGCCCTGGTAGTGCCCCGGCGCTCAACGGTCGAGCACGGCCTGACAGGGCAGGTTCGCCGACCATCCCGACGGGCTGACCCGCACCGTGACCGCTGCGGAAGCGGGCAGGGCCGCGCAGCGCGCGCGGCCCGCGGCCAGCTCCTGACTGAACCGGGGGCCGTCACCGCGGGCGTTGTCCATCCAGAACCCCGTTGCCATCGCGAAGACCAGCAGAACCACGAACGCATGCTGGCGGAATCCGGCCCGTCGCGGTTCGCCGACAGCCAGGTTGTCGCCATCGGTGACAGCCCGGTCCACGATGACAGCGGCCGCCGACAGCAGGATCAGCGCCGGTGCGAGTGCGTACCGCGGGGTTGCCGCGCCGGCGAGCAGCACCGGCCCGGTATAGAGCAGCACGCTCTGCCCAACCATGATCATAGCAAGCCAGCTGGATGGTGCCCGGCGACGCTTCCAGGCGAGGGCGGCGAACACGCCGAGCACCATGACCGCCAGGAGTATGAACAGCGCCGCCCGGGGCGACGTCACCGAACGACCCGGCAGCCTGTCCCCGAACAGCCCGCCGGCCACCACATTATGCGCGTAGTAAACCGGAATCTTCAGCGGGCTGAGCGCCAGCGGTTCGAACGCGCGGTCCGTGTTGCCGGTCACCCGCGGAATCATCTGCACGACAAATCCGGCCAGCAGCACGGCGCCCGGTGCCCACCCACGAACCCCCCGCAACAGCAGTCCCCGCAGCAGGGCAACCGGAGCCAACAGGATCATCGTCGGATCGGAAAGCACAGCGAGGGCCACCACCCCCGCGGCCAACGCGCTGAAGGCCCGCCCGCGCGGGTTCCACAGCAACGCCCACACGCTCGCTGCCATCAGCGGGAAGTGCAGGTTCGCGGCGACGTTGTTGAGGACCTCGCCCTGACCCACCGGAAGGACGACGAATGATGCGGCCAGTACCAGCCGCACCGGTCGGTGACGCAGGGTGGCACCGCTCGCGACATAGACAAAGACGGCGGTAGCCGCGAGGAGCAGGGCCGAAAGGACCGCGAAACCCGCTGCCGCATCCCGCAACGGCAACACAGCGGCGAGCGCCGCGATCGTCCTCGGCACGACGTGTAGATATCCGGCGTAGGTGGTGGTGAACGCGTCCAGTACCGACAAACGCACGGACTGTTCCAGGAAGATATGTCCGTCCTCGGCCCACATCGTGTCGAGTGCGCCGATCCCACCCTGGCGGGCGAGGGACACCAACGTACCGGCGACCAACGCCGCCAGGACGCCCACGACGTTGCCGGGGCGGGCCAATGGCCCGGAGTCCAGCGGAAACACTGACCGGAGGCGGTCCGACAGCTCAGTACGCGCGGCGAGCCCACGCGGACGCCGGTGCGTGACGCCGACCCGGCCGGCGGCGACAAGGGTCCCGCCAGACCTGCGTGATGCCATCCTTGACCTCCAGTCAGCTCCAGATCCCGCTCTAGATCCGGCCGTCCGTGACCGCCTGCTCGATCCACGGGATGACCTCGTCCAACATGGTCTCCAGCGGCGTGTCGGCGGTGAAACCCAGGACGCGCTGGGCCTTGTCCACGTTCGGCACCCGCTTGGCCACGTCGTACTGGAAGGGGTCGTCGCTGACGTAGCGGAACTCCTCGTCCTGGCCCTTGATCTTCTTCCAGATCAGCTCGGCCAGCTCCAGGACAGTGGTCGACTCGGCGGTGGAGAGGTTGAAGTCCTCATTGAGAGCATCCGGATGCTCCATCGCCGTCACGATCCCCGCGGCCAGATCGCCGCCATAGGTGTAGTGCCGCACCTGGCTACCGTCACCAAGAATGTGCAACGGATCCTGGTCCTTGAGTACTTTCTGAACCAGGTCGGGCACCACGTGGCTCATGGCCAGCTTGACGTTGCCCGACAGCACCTCGACCTCGCCGAGCGCCCGGCCCTCGCCGACACCGACGCAGTTGAAGGGCCGCGCGATCGTGTAGGGCAGCGCGTACTGGTCCCACGCAGCTCGGGCGAAGTACTCGACCGCGAGCTTCTGGAACCCGTAGGAGGAAAGGGGCGGCGCGACCTTGCGCTCGTCGCCTTCCACCGACGGCCAGCGGTCCGTCGACTCGAACACCATCGATGAGCTGAGGTACGTCACCTTGCGCAACCGTCCGCCGGCGCGGAAAACCCGGATAGCGGCATCACAGGACGAGGCGATGATGCGCTCGTTCGTGGCGAGCAGGTCATACGCGTACGTGTGGAAGTAGGAAATCCCACCGATCATGGCCGCACCGGCGATGAAATGGTCGCAGTCGGCGAGCAGCTCACTGAGCAGGTCGGTGTCCCGCGCATCGCCCTCGACAAACCGGTAGTTCGGATGCTCGTCGTAGCTGCGGGCGACCGGCCCGTACTTCGAGAGATTGTCCAGACCCACCACGTCGTAGCCACGACCCAGGAGATCCTGCACGACATAACCACCGATAAAACCGGCCGAGCCGGTCACCAGAACCGTTGCCATCTGTATCATTCCTCGATATCTCTCGGGGCCTCCGCCGACGCGGGAGAACCAGTTTTCGCGCTGTCTTCGGACGGAGTCTCACCCGCACCCTTGACCTTCGGGAGTCGCGGGCGGGGATAGTTTCCGTTTCGTGGGCCGGGTCCACCGGTTCCCGCGGTGTGCCGCAGGGCCTGCAGTTCGCCGACAGTCAACCTCCGACCGAAGGCGAAGCGGTACCACTGGAGGTACTCGGGCAACCAGCGAGCAAGATCAAAATTCGACTCGCCGAGTGCCCGGTCAAGCCATATTGTCGGAATTTCGGCAACGGGCAGGCCGAGACGGCGAGCCTTGGCGGTCAACTCAAGTCCGATCTCGAAACCGGACCGACTGTCAATTCCGACGTTACGAACGAAATCGGTTGAATACGCCTTGAAACTGTTCGTCGCGTCCCGGGTACCGATGCGGGTGAGTAGCGACAGGGACCGCCCGGCCGCGCGCGACAACACCCGTTTGAACATGGGGCCGCCCACCTGCTGACCGCCGGGCATGTAACGGGAGGCCGCGGCGACCACGACACCGCGGTCGACCAGCCGCGCCAGCTCGTCGATCTGGCGCGGATCGTCACTGCCATCCGCCATCGTCACCACGGTGACCGGCGCGACCGCGTGCTCTATGCCGAAGCGAATCGCGTTCGCCGGCCCTCGCCCGTAGGTGTTGCGAACCGGTCGCACCCGCGCGTCCTTCTCCGCGTAAACGACCAGACTCGGCACGGTCGAGTCACCCTCGAAGTCATAGATGACCATGATTTCGCACGGGAGACTCACCGATTCCAGCAGCCGGTCCAGCACCGGCACGATGGCGTCGCCCTCGTTGTAGACCGGCATCACCACCGACACCCGAGGTGTCATCGGACGTTCTCCGTACCACCCTCAGTGGAAAAACACGTCATACCCGCACGCCTTCGCCGAGAAGATTCCAGATGTCGACCACCGGCTTGTCCGTCTCCAACCTGGCGTAGTCCGGATGCGGTGCGGCCAGGACGAGGAGATCGGCCCGTTCGAGAACCGTGTCCAACGGCAGCAGACGAGCGTCGGTGGTGACATACGGATCGGTGCAGAGCGTGCCGGCCGCCGAGTAGTCAAGAATCCTGCGGAGCTTGTACGACAGGCTTGCCCGGGTGTCGTCACTACCACCCTTGAACGCCATCCCGAGTATGCCGACGACCATACCGGCGAGGTCGAAACGTTCCTTCAACCGGGAGACCAGGTAAAGCGGGAGGCCCTCGTTCACCAGCATCGCGGCATGACCGAGAGCGAACGTGTTGTTGGTTACGGCCGCCAGCTGCATCGTGTCCTTGAACAGACATGGGCCGGCGGCGAGGCCGGCGCCGGGCAGGTCCGCCGCCCTTGGATAGTTGTGGGCGAGTGCCCCGCGGATGCGCTCGAAATCAAGATCAAGATCGTTCGCAATCATGTAGAACTGGTTGGCGGTCGCGAACTTGATGTATCGCCAGGTGTTGGTGAACAGCTTCGCGAGCTCCGCCTCCTCGGGCTGCAGGTCCACGATCTCGCTGGTGAGAACGGCGAAGAGCGCGGTCGCGCGCACCCTGGTGGCGTCCGTCCGGGCGGCGACGATCTGCGGGAGCTCGAACAGCTCGGTCATGGCCCGCCCTTCGGCGATCCGTTCCGGGCAGAAGGCGACCTGGACGTCGCGACCGATCTCCGAGATCAGTTTCTCCACCAGGGCGGTCACGCCCGGGTAGACGGTGCTGCGCAGAATCAGCAGCTGGCCGTCGACAAGATGATCCGAAAACGTGCGTATCGCCCTGGGTACCACCTGCGGGTCGGGGTTGAGATGCCCGTCCACGGGCGTACCGACCACGACCACCACGTGCTCCGCTTCGGAAATCACCGCCGGATCGGTCGTGGCACGTAGCTGACCCGCCGCCGTCATCTCGGCGAGCACCCCGGCGGCACCCGGCTCCCGGAAGGGCAGGCGACCCTCATTGACGATCCCTACCGCGGCCGCGTCGATGTCGTACAGGCGAACCCGCTGGCCGCGCGAGGCCAGCGCGATACCCAGTGGAAGCCCCACGTGGCCGCAGCCTCCCACGATGACGACATCTGTGGGAAACGGCCGTACCGCCGCCGGCTGCACGGTGTCGATGCCGGTGTCGGTGTCGGTGTCCCGATTCTGTGTCACTATCTCCCCCAGGAACTTTTTGGAGCGTCGCAGAGTTGCAGCGGATCCCCAGCGCGGGCCTGCCAGGTCACGACTTCCCACGCCGTGGGCATGGTCATGGCCCGGCCGCCGGCGGACCACCCGAAATGCCCGGAGCCCCGATCAACGAGGCCGCCGGCGGGAACCCGACCGCGGGATTGATGGACAGCAGCAGTTGCAATGCCCGTCTGTGTGTCGGCGACCGGCGAGCACGAAGACCCGCGTTGAGAATCAACGCCCAGCGCATCGCGCGCGCGGCGGCCACACCTCGGCGATGGCGCTGCAGTCGTACTCTGTTCATCTGGCCCAGAGCCCACAGCTGCGGCGAGAAGTGCTGATCACCACCCAGATGGACGGCGCCCGCCGGTGGTACGTAGCGCAGCAGGAAGCCGTGATCACGAGCGCGGAGGATGAAGTCGGTCTCCTCCGAGTACAGGAAGAACGACTCGTCCCAGGGGCCCACCGCGTCCAGGCACTCCCTGGAGATCAGCATAGCGGCGCCGGTTGCCCAGTCCGCGACCTGGGGCGAGGCGTACAGACGGTCGTCGGTGACGACCTCACCGAGCGTCGCCGTCCGCCCGGATCGCTCACCACCGAGCACCGCTTCGCCCAGCGCCCGAAGCACCGTGGGCTCACGGCGCAGCGAGTGGTGCAACCGACCTTGATCATCACGCAGTCTCGGGACGCAGATGCCGGTGTCGAAGGGCCGCAGAGCGTCCCACAGCGCCGTGACACTGCCCCGGTCGAGCTGCACGTCGGGATTGATCACCAAGGCCGCCCGCCGCGGCTGCACGGTGGCAAGGCCGGCGTTGACACCCGCCGCGTACCCGTTGTTCACGCCGGTCTCCACAACCAGCGCATCCGGGTTGGCCTTGCCGACCAGAACCGTCGTGTCATCGGTCGAGCCGTTGTCGACGACCACGACCTGCCACGACAGCCCGCCGCGAGCACCCGCCGCGAAGGCCCCGGGCAGCGCATCCAGGCAGTCCACAATGACCTCGGCGCTGTTGAACGTGACGACGACCACCGTCACGTCCGGCTGCGTCCCGGCAAGCGATGCCGGCATCTCGACGGAGCCGGCTGGCTCGCGGTCAGCGGTCACCGTGACGCCTCGGCCGGCGGGGTCAGCCCGCCGTGGGATGCCGGCTGACCCTGGCCGACGATCCATGACTCAGCCGGGACCGGGTACGCGCCGGCGAGGACGCGGCGCCGCAGCCGAAGCTGGGCCGGTGGCTGCCTGCTCACCAGCGTCCGCCAGATGAACAGTGGATTACCGACCAGGTAGCGGCGCCACATCCGGCGTGGCTCGACGCTGAGGCGCCACACCCATTCCAACCGGTTCTTGATCATCCAATCCGGGGCACGCGGCACCCGGCCGGCTGTGAAGTCGAGAAAGGCGCCCACCCCGACCCCGAGGCGCACGCCGGTGGCCTCCAGATAGCGGTCCAGCCAGAGTTCCTGCAGCGGGTTCCCGAGTGCGGTCACCAGCAGATCGGCCCGTGCTGCCCTGATCTCCTCGACAACCGAGTCCGGATCGTCCGCCCAGCCAAAGCCGTCCCGAACTCCGGCGATGCGTAGCCCCGGGATCCGTTCCCGCAGGACATCACCGGCCTGGCCGGCCACACCGGCACGACCGCCGAACAGGAAGACCCGATACCCCTGTTCAGCGGCGAGGGTGAGCAGCACCGGGGTGAAATCCGTACCGTTGAGGTTCGCGGCAAAGCGCAGCCCTCGCATCCTGGCTGCGACCGCGACACCGATACCGTCCGGCAGTACCAGGTGAGCCCGCTGCAGCGCAGCCCGGTAGGCGACGTCGGTGTAGGCGAGATTGAGCGAGTGCGCGTTGACATAGGCGACGAGCGCGGGTCGGGGATCCTCCATCGCTGCCCGGACGGCGTTGCGCGCGTCGGCGACCGTGAGACAGACCAGGGGGATGCCCTGTAGCTCGATTGAGGGGAAGGACGCGTTATCCTCCACCGCTCCACGCAGCATGCCCCGAACGAACCGGCTGCGGCTCGACGGCAACCCACCTAACGATAACTCAGAATACCCGCCGGATTTCACCAACGGTTCACTCTCGCTACCCACGGTTATGCCAACGACAGCACAATCGTCGCGTGACTGGGCCCCCGTCATCCATCCCCCCCAGGTATGGCACACTCCCACCGGCCAAATCGAGCCTAGCAGATTCGACCAGGTACCCGTATCACCGGTCGCCGACCACGACCGGCGCCACGGACAACCCTCGCCCGGTATCGGGGAACCGCTCGCCAGGCCGGGGGGGAAGTCTTCTGGGAGCGCGGCCTGAAGGCAGGGCCGGCAAGCCTTCCATGAATACAGAAAAAGGCCTGGTGAGAGTAGCCGTCAAGCCATGCGAGGGATAATCACGCAACCTACAGTACTGATCAACGGGCCGCACTACTCATCTGGTCGACCAAAGGCCGGGCGGTCGCAACCGAGGCGAGGGACGCACGAGGCTCCGGGCGGCCCTGCTCATTCTGATCATGAGGTTGACCCGACAACCGCCACATCGCGCCGGCGAGACCGATCAACAGGAAGAGCAGCCCACCACACATCGGGAAGCTGAGTGCGTCAAAGGTCGCGAAGCTGACCATTGCCGCGGCAATGGCCGCCGCGATCGCCTGGGCAAGATCCTTACGAATGGGGTCGTCGTTACGACGGCGTGCACCGCGCGCGGTGAAGATTCCGATCAGGAAGGTCAACAGCAACAGCACCAGGCCGATCAGCCCGGCATCCACGATGGTCATCAGATACTGGTTGTCCAGGAACCGGTACATGCTCGGGATGAACGTACGAAAACCCCGCCCGAACAGCGGATGCAACGCAATGTACTTCGCGGCCGCCGCATAATCCTCGGTCCGGCCCTTGGTGCTCGGGTCGTTGCTGATGTTTGTGAACAGGCTCGTGATCGTACCGAGCAGTCCGGGAATCATCAGTCGCATGCCGACGAGAAACAGCGGCATCACCTTGAGCGTGGCCAGGCGCCGCCGGCGGTCCCAGCTCGGGATGATGAAAAGGGCAACCACCGCGATGGCGAGAATTGCCGATCGTGACACCGACATGGGCAGCGCGACACCGATGCTGCCCGCGGCGAGCCACCGCCGCATCTTCACCTTCCCCGGCGGTGCGGCAAACGCGCGGCTCAGTGCGAGAGGAAACAGCATCGCCAGTACCACACCGAACTCGATCGGATGGCTCGCGGTCCCGGTGATCCGGCGGAATATGGACCGGGCGGAGATGAGATCGAGGGTCCCGTTGATCCGCAGACCCGGAACGTGGATGTAGCCGGCGATGTTGAGGCCGATCGAGAACTGCAGCATACCGAGGACCGCGAGGAAGACACCCATCCCGATGAGACGGCCGATCAGATCGTCCAACCGGCTCCACGAGCGGATGCCGTCCGCGGTGATCAGGGCCACACCGGCCCAGGTCGCCAACAGCAATAATCCACGGTCGGCGGCGCGGAGTTCCTCGGGGACGATATCCGGCCGCATCGCACCGGCCGCGTAGCTTCCCAACACCATGGCGGACAGGAACACCGCCGCGGTGCGGATCGGTTGTGGGCCCGACGCCACACCCCCGGACGGCAGCATGACCGCGAGGATCCACCAGAACAGGCAGACCATTCCCAGCAGATTGGCCGGTGTACCGGCGGCGCCGAGCGGACCGAAGATCAGCTGTGACGGAATACCGAGAAGGAGCACCACATAAAGCGACAACAAGGAGGTGACATCCACATATGGCAGATGAACACGGGGCGACATGCGCCGGGCGATACCGAAGGGCAGACCACGCATTGGCCGGCCTACTTGTCGGAACGGCGACGCAGGCCTACCAGAACCATCGTGGTCTCACGCGTGTCCCGTGGCTGCACCGGGCCCTGCTCCTCGTGGTCCCCCTCGTCATCCCAGTCCAGCTCCTCCAGATCCTCGGAACCAGGGTCGCCGCTGTCGTCTTCCTCCAGATCATCGACGCCGCGTCCCTTGGCGGACGTCCCGGACTTACGGGAACCGCCCCGCGACCGGGCTGCGCCCTTCGAACCCGCACCACCCCGCGAGCCGGTGGTGCGCCGGCCGCGGACCGCGGCGGCCAAGGCCGCCCGCCGGCCGGTAAAGGCCCCCTCGGCGACAAAACACATCGTGACCGATAGAATGCCACCGAGCGCGACTACACCGAGTAGCGCCCGGGTCTGGCTCCCGTGGAGTTCATCGGGCGCGGTCGGGGAAATAAGCTGGCTGGCCCGGATCATCGCGCTCTTTGGGACGTTCTGCATGACCTGCAGCTTTTCAAGCTCGGTCCCGGCCACCTTCACCAGCACGGAGGCGGTGTTGGTCGCGGCGGCAGGTGAAGTGTCCGTGGCGGCAATCTCGAGAACCGGAGAACCGTCGGCCACCAGCGCGATGGTGTAGGGCGAGGTGGCGTGTGCGGCCTTGAGCTCCTGCCGAACGCCTTCGGTCGCCATGATCCGAGTAAGAACGTCCGCGGTGTTACCCAGCGGAATGGACAGATACGGGTTTCGGCTCCCCGCCGTGCTGGTGGTACCGGAGTCCGACGTCGGCGGAAGTACCACCACCGCCGCATGGGCTTCGAATGTCGGGCCGATGGTGGCGTGCACGCCCACCCCGGCCAGGCCAGTCAGAATAATCCCGATGATCAGAATATACCAGCGACGGACAAGAACCCCGATGAAATCCGAAAAGTACACTCGTGCCCTCGCCCCCCAGCGCGGGTCAGCATTGCGCCGACACCGGATCAAGTCCAAGATACACGGCCGACATCAGAGCGAGAAGGGCACTGGAGCTTTTCGTGCCGATGCACGACAAGCGACAACAACCCAACACGATACCAAGCCGCACCCCTCGCCGCCACTATTTGAGCTCAGGAAGATGAACGCCCTGTGATGAGAGCGGACCGTACCGCCGGCCCGCCCAGGCGGGCAGGCGGGCAGTGAGCAGGCGGGCAGTGAGCGGCGCGCCGGTGCCCGTCGACCCGGATTGCCGCCGTACATCCAACCGATCATCCTAATGATCAATGCACGCTCGACGGACGCGCGCCGGCAACGAGAACCATCCGTTGATAACCATGCGTTATGAGACCGGGGTCACAGGAGCAGCCGCGGGCTCACCTGAGGACTGCGACGCCGGTCGGAACAGGACATCGGTCCAGTAGTTGGAGTCGCGGTAGGTCGTCTCAGGAAAGCCGCCGCCGTAGTGGTACACCCCGCTGGTCGCCCCGGCGACGCGCAACGGCCCGCTGACCGGCACGACCTGATCGAAGAACTCGGGGGTCGCCGAGTAATGGCCCGTCGGCGCGAAATACGAGGCCGTGTACGTGGTGGCCACCTGTACCGACACGGGCCTGGCCAACATCACCACCTGCCAGCCGGTGTTGCTTTCGCCGGTGGCGGTGGCGGTCGCCAGTCGCTCACCGGCACCTGACCACAGACTGACCGTATGGTCGCCGATATTGTCGGGACCCTTGTAGAACCGTATTCCAAGGATCTCGCCCGGGATGTCGACACGGAACCGGAGCCCGACCTCGACCGCGGCGGGGTCCGGATCAGCCTCGGGCACGGGCTTCGCGTCGTTGTCCCAAAGGGAGATCAGCTGCGACTGCGCCCGTGGGGTCGGGCTCACCGAAGGCCTCGGCCTGTCCGCGACGGAACCGGCGCAGCCAGCGGCCGCGAGCCCCACCGCGCCCAGGAGCAGGACCGCTACGACCCGAGGCGAATACCGGTGGTACCCACCGCCGCCGCGTGCCCCGGGAACCCGGATCGTGCCCGTCGCGGAAATGCCGTGATCGAACGCGTGTCGGCCCCTTGGCCACCACGCCCGACCGGACCCGTGCGCGGATCGACCGGCAACCCCGAGCGAAGGACGAATGGAGGTCGTCATATAGACATATCCTTTGGTCGGGACACCGATTCCAATGATCGCCTGCTGGCGACGCGACCGATGCGCAATGAACACGCTGCATATACCCGGAAGCACTACCGTCGCCGACGGTGATGCATCCATCGCCTCACGCGATTCACTCCGGGAGTGCGCACTGCACAGCCGTCCCGGACGGAGCAACGAGGCAACACGGCGTTGTCGTCGTGTTGTTTCCAGCTGATGCCAACGATGATATTAACGACGATATTAAAGATGATCGGCATAGATCATAGCAGAACCGTGCTTCGATGAGCGTCACAGCATGGCCGCGACACCGACCGGCCAGTCGCAGATGGGGGAACCATGCCGCACATGCCGGCACACGCGTCAACACCCGGGGTGCCATCCCCGCCGACCCTGGCCGAACCGGCTCAGGGTCCCTCCGCCAACAACCAGGGCGCAGACAACCAGGGCGCCGGCAATCAAGGAGCCGGCAATCAGGGCGCCGACAACGTAGGCGAGGGCACCGGAGCGGGGCTCGGCGGGGCCGTCCGACGCGGCCTCGGCTTCAGCGTCCTGAACAATGCACTCAGCCGCCTGGGCACCGTCGTTACCGGGGTCGTCCTCGCCCGGCTCCTCAGCCCGTCGGACTACGGCGACTTCGCGGTCGCGCTGGTCGTCCTGAATGCGCTGTTGTCCATTAACGAACTAGGTGTCTCCCTCGCGATCGTGCGTTGGCCGGGGAACCCTCGCCTGATCGCCCCGACCGTACAGACGTTGTCGACCGGGTTCAGCACCGGACTTTTTCTGCTCACCCTGGTGCTGGCACCGGCCATCGCAAGCCTGCTCGGCTCAGCCGCCGCGACCGACCTGGTCCGGGTGCTGGCGGCCAGCATGATTGTCGATGGGTTGGCTTCCGTTCCCGCGGCGTTGCTCACCCGCAGTTTCCAGCAGGACCGGCGGATGGTCGCCGACCTTGCTGGACTCGTCGTGAACACGACCGCCACGATCGGACTGGCCGTCATGGGGCATGGCGCGTGGAGCCTGGCCATCGGCTATCTGGCCGGTAACATCACCACCTCAACCCTGATCTTCATCTTCGCCGGAGCACAGATCCGGTTCGGCTTCGACCGGAGTCAGGTCCGCGCGTTGCTGGACTTCGGTCTCCCGCTGGCCGGCTCAAGTCTGCTGGTCTTCGGAGTCCTCAACGTCGACTATGTCGTCGTCGGCGCCGTCCTGGGACCGGTGGCGCTCGGTTTCTACATGCTGGCGTTCAACCTTTCCAGCTGGCCGGTCAACATGTTCTCCCTGGCCGTGCGCAGAGTGGCCATGCCGGCGTTCGCCCGGCTGTCGGCCGATCGCCGTGCGCTCAGCGGCGCGTTCGCCCGTTCGATCGCGCTGCTGATGGCGGCCACGCTGCCGGTCTGCGCGATCCTCGCCGTGCTCGCCGGGCCGGTGATCCGCACCGTCTACGGACCGAAGTGGGATGCCGCCGCCGACGCCCTGCGCTGGCTCGCGGTCCTCGGGGCCGCCCGGGTCGCCGCCGAACTGGCCTACGACCTGCTGGTGGGTGCCGGCCGGTCTCGCGCGATCTTCGCCGTCCAGGGGGTCTGGCTGGTGGTCCTCACCCCGGCCCTGCTCGTCGGTGCACACACGGCCGGTATCGGTGGTGTCGCCTTCGCCCAAGCCGCGGTGGCCGTGGTGGTCGTAGGCCCAGCGTTCATATTCGCCATTGCGCGGGCGGACGTCCGCCCCACCGCCGCCCTGCGGTACTGCGGCCGGCCGGCCGTCGCGACCACTGCCCTTGTCCTGGTCATGGTGGGCCTTGGCACGGTGGTACACGGGGACGCCGCCCGACTGGTCCTGCTCCCCCTCGCCGGGCTGGCCGTATGCGTCGTACTGCTGTTCCCGCTGCTGCGGCTGGCCCGATCAACACCGGAACAGCCGCAGCAGTCCTACGGCACGGAAACAGCGGAGGGCATCGAGCCACCGGCTGGCGCCGAAACACCTGCCGGCGTCGAAACACCGGCAGGCGCCGAAACAGCAGCCGGCGCCGTCTCGCACAGCCCGTCGGTATCGGCAGCCGGCTTGTAAGCCTTCGAGCAGGCCACGCAGCGCAGCTGCGAATCAAGCCGTTCCCCACAGGCACAGACCCAGCCCAGGGCCCGTCCGGGATTGCCCGCGACCAGTGCGTACGCGGGTACATCCCGGACGACGACGGCTCCGGCAGCCACGAACGCGTACTCGCCCACGATCACCCCGGCGACGATCGTGGCATTGGCACCGATCGTCGCACCACGGCGGATCAGCGTTGGGGTGAGCGCGTCCCGGGTCTTCTTGACCTCGGCACGCGGCCGGAAGTCGTTGGTGAAGACCATGTTCGGACCCAGGAAGACATCGTCCTCCACGGTGACCAGGTCCCACACGAGCACCGCGTTCTTCACCGTCACCCGGTCGCCGATCCGGGCGCCGGACTCGACGAACACATGGTCACAGATGTTGCAGTCCGTGCCGATCACGGCACCGGCCAGCACGTGCGCGAACGCCCAGATCCGGGTTCCCGGACCCACGTCGTCGCTCTCGCACAGGCCGTGAGGATGGACGAAAACGGCCCCTGTCATGACAGTGCTCTCCGCAACTCCTCGGCCACCCGCTCCTGCTGTTCGGGGGTGATGTGCGGGTACAAGGGCAGGGAAAGGATCTCCCCGGCCGCCTTTTCGGCGACGGGAAAGTCACCGGCACCGTAGCCGAGACCCGCAAAGGCCGGCTGCAGGTTCAGCGGCACCGGGTAGTGGATCCCGGCTCCCACACCCTGTTCATGCAGCCGTGCCAGCACCGCGTCCCGGTCGGGAACACGGACCACGTAGAGGTGCCACACATGGACGTTACCCGGCAGTGTCGCCGGTAGCCGGACCCGGGAGTCCCCACCCAACAGCTCGTCGTAGCGCAGCGCCGCGGCGGCTCGCGCCTGGTTCCACCGGGCCAGCCGGGCCAGCTTGGCCCGCAGGACAACGGCCTGCAGGGTATCGAGCCGTGAGTTGAAACCCAGCGACTCGTGCACGTACTTGCGTTCGCTGCCGTGCGCGCCCAGCAGCCGTACCTTGCGCGCGAGCTCGGCATCATCGGTCAGGACGGCACCGGCGTCGCCGGCCGCGCCCAGGTTCTTGCCCGGGTAGAAGCTGGTGGCCGCCAGCAGTCCCAACCCGCCGGCAGCCCGTCCACCACGGACGGCGCCCTGCGCCTGCGCGGCGTCCTCGACGACGATGGTGTCGGGACGACACGCGGCCGCGATCTGCTCCACCGGCGCGGCCTGCCCGTACAGATGGACCGGGATCACCGCACGGGTACGGTCGGTCAACGCCCCGCCCACCGCGTCCGGATCCATGAGCAGATGATCGTCGTCTACGTCGACGAACACCGGCCGCGCACCCGCACGGACCACGGCCTCGGCGGTAGCCACGAAGGTGTTCACCGGGATGACGACCTCGTCAACGCCGCCAGTGGTACCGGTCGCAGCACTCACCGCGGTGCCCGCACCGACACCGGCCGCCCGCAGCGCCAGCTCGATCGCGTCGGTACCGTTGCCCACACCCACGCAGTACCCGACTGCACAGAAGTCGGCGTACTCGCGCTCGAATGCCGAAACGTGTTTTCCACCGACAAACGCGGTGGTCGCGAGCACCTCGTCGAACCCGGCCCGCACCTCCTCGGCGATCTCGGCCTGCGCAGCCGCCAGATCCACCAGCGGAATCGTGGTCACCGCAACGTCCCTTCGATGGGGTGAGACGGCAGCCCCGCGGAGCCTGGAGCTGCCGGATCTGACAATGGTTGACCGGACGCGGACGCGGACGCGGACGCGGACGCAGACACGGACGCCGGCGCCGCGGCCGTCCCCGGGCCGCCCCGGGCCTTGGGGTTACCGGGCTGCACGCGACGGGCGTTGAAGTCGTCCAACGCCGCCTGCCCGCGCAGCTGGTCATAGTGCCGTCGCACCTCGTGGGCGAACAGGCCGGCCGCGCTGACCCCGAGTGTGCGCACGTCCGGCCGGCTGGCGCCGGTTGCCAGCGTCCGGGTGTACAGCGCCTCCTGGACGCGAGCCGCGCGTTCCAGCGAGAAACGTTGCGTCACCAGCTCGCGACCATAATCACCCAGCTGACGACGACGGTCCGCGTCGGCGAGCAACGGCGCAAGGATCTTGACCAGTCTGCGCGCACCGCTGATCCGGTCGCCCTCGCCGATGCCGTACCAGCCCTGCCAGAGAAATGTCGCCACGCTGTCGGGAGTCAGCAGCTCGAAGAAGCCGCCCTCGCCCTGGACCACCAGCGGCTTGCCAAAAGCTGACGCCCGCAGGGCCGACCCGCCCATGCCGATCGAGATGTCGGCGAGGGCGTAGGCGGGGCGTGGATCGGTAAGTTCACCGGTGAGCACGACCACCTGTCGGCCCCGGACGGCGCCGACCCGCGCGACGTGCGCGGCAAGCTGGTCCCGCGCGGGGCCGTCACCGACCACCACCAGCCGAACCGGCATGTCCGCCGCCAGCCGTGCCACCGCGTCGACCGCGGCCAGGAGTCCTTCCAGCTTCAGCTCGGTTGCCAACCGTGACACGACGACCACATGGAGGTTAGCCGGATCCAGATCGAAACGCGCTCGCAGCTGGGTGAGCGCAGCGTCGCTAACCGCCTCCGGGGCGTTGAGACGCACGTCGACCGGTGGCTCGATGAGGTCGACCGGACCGCGCCGGGCGGCCCGGGCGGACTCGCCGATCAGCTCGGTGCCCACCACCAGGGGCATGGTCGCGGGCAGGAACGGGGCGACCGCCATGGACATCACCGTGGCGAACGCCGGCACGCCCATCCTCGTCCGCGGCCCGAAGAACGCCTCCAACGCGGGCGGCCACTCGTAGCCGTGTACCAGGTCGATCCGGCGCTCGCGCACCACCTGGCACAGCGCGCTCATCACCCTGGGCGACGGCCGACGCCCCGGCTTCGGCGACGCGACATAGTCAAGCTTAAGATCACGAACCGTGTCGACAAGCGGACCCGGCACCCCGAAGACGGTCACCTGATGGCCGAGGTCCCGCACCGCCCCGGCGAGCTCCACCGCGTTGAGCTGACTTCCCCCGATCTCCATCATGTGGGGATAGACCAGGATCCTCACGGTCTGCGCACGCCTTGTCCGAGCGCGGCATCCGCCAGATCCGCACCAGCAGCGTCCGCACCGCCAGCGCCCGCACCAGCACCGCCCGCACCGCCACCAGCGGTGATGTCCAGCAGAGCCTCGACCACACGATCATGCTGTTGCTCGGTCATCGTGTGGAACAGCGGCAGAATG
>NZ_CAUVXL010000040.1:0-18155 GCF_963555915.1 Protofrankia sp. Cas4 | reverse complement strand
CCCGACCGCTACCGACAGGACGATCAGTCGTGAGCTCAGTGGCGAGACGAGCTGACGGTACCCCCCGCCTCTTCGCACGGTCAGTAACGAGGACAACGAGTCCTCACGGCTTGAAATGCTCACCTGCCGGACTCCTACCTGCCCAGACGCCCCCGGAAGAACGTCAGCGGATCGCGCACTACCCTCCAGGATGACGAAGCCCGACATTCGGTGATGTATCGGCATGGCATGCTCGACCCTCAGCCCCCCGGACGTGGCCCGCCTGCCGCGGTATCACCGCCACACCGTGCCAACCTCCGGATGGGGCAGCCCCCTCCTGGACGCCGAGCCACCCCCCTACCGGAGCCCGACCACGAAAAATTATCCTATATAGCCCTGCATAACCAGGCCGAGGCCACATGTTGTGGCGGTAATCAGAAAATCAACCCATTGCCGGCACACAGCCTGACATCCGACCAACACCGGATCATAAACTTGTCAAGACTTCCACCATAATATTGTGGCGAACACGGACAGTTGGTTCTTCGGCTTGGCCGGAGGGGGAAGAGCCTTTGTACTCAACGCTGCGTGACGGTCCACCGCCCCGCACACCGGGCACCACGCCCGATCAGGCCCGGTCGCGCCGAGGACGCGTGGGCCTGGCCGTCGGCCCGGTCGTGTTCATGCTCGGCATGACCAGCCTGCTCACCGATCTGTCCACCGAGATGGTCACCGCGGTCCTGCCGCTGTACCTCGTGCTTTCTCTCGGCTTCAGTCCGTTACAGGTCGGTGTCGTCAATGGCCTCTACCAGGGTGTTACCGCGGTGGTCCGGCTGGCGGGGGGCGTGGCTTCGGACCGCCTCGAACGACACCGTGACATCGCCGCGGCGGGCTACGCGCTGTCGGTGCTGTCCCGGCTCGCTCTGCTCGTGCCCGGCGGCTCGGCCACGGTCGTCTCCGGTTCGATCGTGGCCGACCGGGTGGGTAAGGGCATCCGCACCGCACCGCGGGACGCGCTGTTGTCACTGGCCGCCACCGATGGCGACCTTGGACTTGCCTTCGGAGTGCACCGGGCCATGGACACCTTCGGCGCGATGCTCGGCCCGGTGGCGGCATTCGCCGTGCTGTCAACCGTTCCCGGGGGCTACCACCTCGTCTTTGCGGTCAGCGCGTGCGTGGGTGTGATCGGCGTGGCCGTCCTGCTGTCATTCGTCGACCGGCGCCCGGCTTCGGCGCCCTCACCCCAATCGTCACCAGCGGTGTCACCAGCAGTGTCACCAGCGGTGTCACCAGCGACATCACCGAAGATGACATCCCGTGCCATCGCGACGGCTGTGACCGACCGCAGGCTGCGCCGGATCCTGGTGGCCGGCTGCGCGCCGGCGCTGGCCACCATCGGCGACGCGTTCATCTACCTTCGCCTCCAGCAGACGCTGGAGATCACGCCGGCGATGTTCCCCCTGCTCGCGGCCGGAACATCCGGCACATACCTGCTCGCCTCGGTTCCGCTCGGTCGGCTGGCGGACCGGATCGGACGGGCCCGGGTGTTTCTCGGCGGTTTCGGGGCCCTGCTGGGCGTCTACGCCACGCTCCTCTCGCCGATACGGGGAATGACCGCGTTACTGTGCTGCCTGGGTTTCCTCGGCCTGTACTACGCCGCGACCGACGGCGTCCTGTCCGCACTCACCAGTGCCGCGCTACCCGCCGGCGCCCGTACCACCGGCCTCGCGCTGGTCCAGACCGGCGTGTCGCTCGGTCAGCTCGTGGCCTCGTCCCTCTTCGGCGCGCTGTGGACGATCGCGGGCGTGGAAACCGCGTTGACGGCGGCGGCCGTGCTCCTCGCCGTCACGCTTGCCATTGCATGGTCAGCCCTGCGGAGGACGACGTGACTGCCACCACCAGATCACCAGCCGAACCGACGACGCCACGGCGCAACCGACGGCGCCGCCACGCGGTGTTCGCGGCGGTCGTGCTGTGCACCGTGGCGGCGACGCTCGCCTACGGCATCACCGTCTCCCGCCGTTCATCCCCGGTGGCGGCCCAGGACGCCAGCCTGCGCCCGGCCGACCTGAGCTCGGTCCTGGCCACCCCGGTGGTCGTCTTCCGCAGTAGCGAACGGGGACCCACCTACGGCGAGGTGTCCGTGGCGAAACTCGACGACCTGGGCGGTCCGCATGTCGTCACAAGCCTGCAGTGCGACCGCGTCGACATGGTCGCCACGGTGGGGTTGTGTCTGGCCGCAAGCCCGGGCATCTACACCAATTACAAGGCGTTCACGTTCGACACGAAGATGCAGGTGCAGCACGGCTTCAACATCGTGGGCATCCCGAGCCGGGCCCGGCTGTCGCCCGACGGCCGGTTGGCTGCGGTAACCACGTTCGTGTCAGGCCACTCCTACGCCACGGGCGGCTTCTCAACCGCCACCACGCTCTACGACGTCTCCGCCGGACGAGAGATCGGTAACCTCGAGTCGTTCTCCGTCACCAGGGACGGCAAAGAGCTCCACCCCACCGACGCGAACTTCTGGGGAGTGACCTTCGATCGCGACGACGACCGCCTCTACGCGACGCTGGCCACCGGTGGCCAGACCTATCTCGTGGTCGGCAGCGTCAGGGGGCGGACACTGCGTACCCTGACGACCAACGTCGAGTGCCCGTCCCTGTCACCGGATGGAACCAGGATCGCCTTCAAGAAACGTGCCCAGGGCACGCTCGTGCAGTGGCGGCTTACCGTGCTGGACCTCGCGACCATGCGCGAGACGCCGCTCGCCGAGACCCGCAGTGTCGACGACCAGGCCGCCTGGTTCGACCAGAACACCGTTACCTACGGCCTGCCCAGGACATCGGATCAGGACAGCGTGATCAACGATGTATGGCGGGTGCCCGCGGACGGCTCCGGCACCCCTGCGGTCCTGGTGGCGCAGGCGTGGTCACCGGCCTTCGTGCAGACCGGCATCTCCCGCTGACCACGGCCGGCCACCAGCCACCAGCGGGCTAGTGCTCCAGGGACTGCGGCCTGCGGGCGCGCGATCTGACGATCGTCGCGCGCCCTTTGGCCCGCTACCGGGCCAGTGGATGAATGCGGTTCTGGGCCGCGGCCAGCCCTTCGGTGACGATCTGTTCGACTGCGTCCGCCGCAGTGTCCACGACGAGCGCAAGCTCCTTGCGTTCGACCGCCGAAAAGTCCCGCAGGACGAAGTCAGCCGGGTCCATCCGGCCGGGCGGGCGCCCGATGCCGACCCGGACTCTGAGGTAGTCACGTGAGCCCACCGATGTAGTGATCGATCGTAGCCCGTTGTGTCCGTTGTCGCCACCGCCGAGCTTGAGCCGGACAGCCCCGAAGGGAATGTCCAGTTCATCGTGGACGACGAGAATTCGTCCCACCTCGGCCTTGAAGAACGCGCGCAGAGCCGCCACCGGGCCACCCGAGGTGTTCATGAACGAATGTGGCTTGGCGAGCACCGCCCGTGCGCCGGCGAGCCGCGTCTCCACGACGTCGGCTCGTCCCCGGTGGGTTCGGAAACGGCCCCCGACCCGCTCGGCAAGCAGGTCGAGGACCATGAACCCGATATTGTGCCGGTTACCGGCATATGCCGGGCCTGGATTGCCCAGCCCCACAACCAGCCACGGCCCGGTGACCGCGCCGTCGGCTTGCAACCCGGTCATGATGCCGTGCCCCTGTTGCCGGGCGCCTAAGCGTCGGTCTTCTCGCCCGCCGCAGCGGTTGTCGCGGTGCCACCGGTTGCCTGCTCGGTCCCGGCGAGCTCGGCGTCCATCTGGGCCACGGTCAGTTTCGCGAGCGCCTGGACGACAACCTGCCCGGCGTCGGTGTCCAGGATGGAGCCGGCCGGCAGGGCGAGCTGACCGGCGTTGATGTTCGCGCCGGGTTCGAGGCCGGCGATGTCAACCTCGATCGACCCGGGGATGTTGGTCGCGTCGGCCTGCACCGAGACCGTGGTCAGCTGCTGGTCGACGAGGGTGTCGCTGTGGGCGTCCCCGACCAGCACGACCGGGATCTCCACCGTGACCCGCTCACCGGTACGGATGATGACAAGATCGACGTGTTCGAAACTACCCTTGATCGGATGTCGCTGGACGTCCTTGGGCAGGGCGAGCTGGGTGCCGTCGGACAGTTCCAGCCGGAGCAGCACGTTCGTGCCGGCATCGGTTTTGAACGCGTGCAGAAGTTCGTGAGCCTGCAGCGAGATATGGCGGGGCGGTTGACCGTGACCGTACAGAACGGCCGGGACCTTGCCGGCCTTGCGGGTACGACGAGCCCCGCCCTTGCCGAACTCGGTACGCGGCTCCGCGGCAATGCGGACCTCGGACATGGCGGTACTCATCCTCCTACAGCTTGGGGGAACAGCGGCGCGGCGCGAAACGAGCGGAAACGCCTGTCGGCACAACGCGGTCCTTCACAGTACCGGACGGAACGCGGCGCGGCGGACCCGCCCTCCGGCGAGCCGGCCGCTCATCGCGACGAGCTATAACAGTTCATGTGACAGAGCGCGCGCGCCAACCCCTGCTGCTGGTCGGAGCCGGCGGGCTTGCCCGCGAGACCGCACAGGCCGTTCAGGCCGCGGGCAGCCATCGACTGATCGGCTTCACCGACGACAACCCGACCCGGTGGGGCAGCGTGCTCGACGGCGTAGCTGTCATCGGCGGCACGGATGTCATCACCGGTATGTCGGACGCGGCGGTGGTGCTGTGCCCGGGTTCCGGTTCGGTGCGGGCCAGGCTCGCCACCCGGCTCGCCGCGGACGGGATCGGCGCGGAGCGCTTCGCCACCGTTGTCCACCCCGCGGTCCACGTGCCACCGTCATGCACGGTTGGTCATGGATCAATCCTGCTGGGTGGTGTCGTCCTGACCACGTCTGTCACCATCGGTAATCACGTCGCGGTGATGCCGAATTCGGTGTTCACCCATGACGACGTCCTGGACGACTTCGCGACGATCTGCGCGTCGGTCTCACTGGCCGGCGGCGTACGCGTGGGGACGGGTGCGTACATCGGTGCGGGCGCGCTCGTCCGGGAGAACCTCTCGGTCGGTCCGTGGTCCACGGTGGGCATGGGCGCGGTCGTACTGGCCGATGTGCCCGGCTCGGAGGTCTGGGTCGGCAACCCGGCCCGCTTCCTGCGGGGGGCCGGGCCCGTCGGCGTCGGTACCGGCCCTGCGATCACTTACGGTGGCCAAACATGATAAATCCCACACCGACCAGGCATACCGACGCGCCAAGGATGTCGTAACGATCCGGACGATACCCGTCCGCGACAACACCCCAGGCAAGTGATCCGGCGACGAACACACCGCCATAGGCCGCCAGCACCCGCCCGAAGTTCGGATCAGGCTGGAGGGTCGCGACAAATCCGTAGACACACAGTGAGATCAACCCGCCACCGACGAACACCGCCCCTCTGTGCTCGCGGATCCCCTGCCACACCAGCCACGCCCCGCCGATCTCGGCGACTGCCGCCAGCACGAAAAGGCCTGCCGTACGGACGACGAACACGGCGCCCAGCCCACCACAGATCCGGTCCGGCGGACCCCGGTTGCCGATATTCCTGCGATACCCGTGCCGGTATACCTACGCTGCGGACACCCGGGCGACGTCGTCGGCGAACCAGGAGAGCGCGTCTCGAAACGCCGGCCGCCAGACGGTGAACGTGTGTACTCCCGACCGCACGTGCAACTGCACCGGGTAGCCGTTGACGTCGAGGAGATCATACATATGATGAATGGCGATCGCGACCGTGTGGTCGTGACGTCCCACATCGAGCCAGATCTGCGGCCGGGGGCCCGGACCGAGGCCACCGACATAGAGATCCGGGCTGTTCGCGATCTCAGCAGCCTGCGCCTGGGGACCTGCACCGAACAACGGCCGCAGGCCGCCTGCATGGGTCGGGCGGGTCAGCCCGGACATGTCTATGATCGACCCGAACACGGACCTGTTCCGCAGGCCGATGTTGAGCGCGCAGTAACCACCCGCCGACATTCCGGCGATGCCACGGTTGGTCCAGCCGGGCTCGACCCGCAGGGTCGATTCGACCGTCGGTATGACGTCGCGCAACAGATGGGTCTCGACGTGCTCGCCGACTCCGTCCACGCACTCGGGGTCGTCAAGCCATCCGTGGCTCATGCGCGGCATCACTATGATCACCGGATGGCCGGCGGACGCGACCCGGTCACCGGCATCGGCTGCCTGCCCGCCGCGCAGCCAGTCAGCCGGGATACCGGGTGATCCATGGATGAGGTAAAGCACCGGAAAATGCGATTGCGGCCGGTCGAAGTACTGGGGTGGCAGATAGACCAGTGCGGTCGTCGCCCCGAAGCCGCTGTCCCTGTCAGGGACGGGAAGCGCCAGAACCGCCCCGTGCGGATGCGAACGCAGGGCAGCTGATGTCGCTGACGGACGCAGATCCGCGGTCCTCAGGCGGACATCAGAGCCACCCTCGGTGGCCGCTCCCACCACATCCCCGAGCCGGGGGAGATAGCTGAAGTACGCATTGACCACATCAGCCGCCGCCGCGATCGTGAGCATGATCGCCAGAAAGAAGATCACGACTCTGGTTGGTCGCGGCCACCTGCCGAACGTCCGCGTCACCGCGACCCATGCGGCCGTCGCCGCCGCGAAAAGAGCACCGATAAAGCCGCCGGACAGGACGGACAACCCGCTCATCGCCGGGCCGTCCCTCCCGCCCCGGCGGTCATGCGTCGCCGCCGAAGAGCTCGGTCACCGACCCGTCCTCGAAGACCGCCTTGATCGCAGCGGCCAACAGCGGCGCGATCGACAGTTCTGTGATCTTGTCGATCCTGGCCTCGCTGCGCAGCGGCAACGTGTTGGTCAGCACAACCTCGCTGATGTCGGAGTTCTTCAGCCGGTCGACGGCGGGGCCGGAAAGCACGCCGTGGGTCGCCGCGGCGATCACCTCGGTCGCGCCGTGCTCCGCCAGGGCCTCCGCCGCCTTGGTGACGGTGCCGGCGGTATCGATCATGTCATCGACGATAACGCAGGTCCGACCCCTGACCTCTCCGACCACGTCGAACATCTTGACCTGGTTCGGCACATCCGGGTCACGTCGCTTGTGGATGATCGCCAGCGGACAGCCGAGCCGATCGGTCCAACGCTCGGCAACGCGGACCCGGCCGGCGTCGGGGGCCACCACCGTGACGACGGATGTATCGAGCTTGCTCTCGATGTAGTCGGTGAGCAGCGGCAACGCGAACAGGTGGTCAACCGGTCCGTCGAAGAACCCCTGGATCTGGGCGGTGTGGAGATCCACCGACATCAGCCGGTGCGCACCGGCGGTCTTGAACAGATCCGCGATCAGCCGGGCCGAGATCGGCTCCCGGCCACGGTGCTTCTTGTCCTGCCGAGCGTAGGGATAGAACGGCGCCACCACGGTGATGCGTTTGGCGTTCGCACGCTTGAGCGCATCCACCATGATGAGCTGTTCCATCAACCACGTGTTCACCGGCGCGGCGTGACACTGCAGCACGAATGCGTCACACCCGCGAACCGACTCCTCGAACCGGACGAAGATCTCTCCATTGGAGAACTCGTAGGCGCTCGTGGGCACCGGCGCAACGTCAAGTGCGGCGGCCACCTCGGCTACCAGTTCAGGATGCGCGCGACCGCCGAAAAGCATCAGGTTGCGCCGGTTCTCAGTCTGGTAGGCCATCAGGAATCTCCAACCTGGTCCATTCGATTACGAGCGCTCGGTCCTCATCGCTACGACAGGTGTCTACGATCGGCGCCCGCCGCCGGCGCTGCCAGCGATGGTGACGGCGGCGGCAGTCGGACCGTCGGCAGTGGGTACCGGACCATCGGCGCCAACCCCATCGCCCGTTGACGCGCGGGAGCCCGTTGACGCGCGGGAGGATGCAGAGGAGGCGGCCCGAGCCGCCGCCGTGCCGGGACGACGCCGTTGCACCCACCCCTCGATCGTCCGCTGCCGGCCCTCCCGGACCGCGAGCGCTCCCGACACCACATCCTCAGTGATGATCGAACCAGCACCTGTGTACGCGCCGTCCCCCACCTGGACTGGCGCAACCAGCACGGTGTCACTGCCGATCTTGACATCCGCACCGATCACGGTGCGATGCTTAGCGATGCCGTCATAGTTCGCAAAGATCGTCCCACAGCCGATGTTGCTACGCTCACCGATCACCGCATCGCCGACGTAGGCCAGGTGGGGTACTTTCGCGCCGTCGGCGATCTGGGCCGCCTTGGTCTCCACAAAGGCACCGAGCTTGACCCCGCATCCGATGTGCGTTCCCGGGCGCAGATGCGTGTAAGGACCGACCACGCAGTCCGGTCCGATCACCGAATCGGCCGCGGTGGTGCGGCTGACCGTGGCACCGGCCCCGACCACCGTGTCGGTGAGGGTGCAGTCGGGACCGATCACGGCTGCGACGGCCACCCGGGTGCGCCCGTGCAGGAACGTGTTCGGCAGCAGTGTCGTGTCCGCCTCGACGGTGACGTCGACGTCGATCCAGGTGGTGGAGGGATCCAGCACGGTGGTGCCCGCCCGCATCACCGCGGTCACGATCCTGTCCCGCATGACGATCCCGGCCGCGGCGAGCTGGATCCGGTCGTTCACACCCAACGCCTCGCCCGGATCGTCGAGCGGATACGCGGCTACGGCGTGGCGATGCGCGAAAAGCGCGCCGACGACGTCGGTCAGGTATTCTTCACCCTGGGCATTGTCGGTCGTCAAAGATGTCAACGCCTCGATCAACGGACCGGCTGTAAAGACGTATACCCCGGTATTGATCTCACGAATGGCCGCGGTGACGCGGTCTGCGTCCGACTGCTCGACAATCGCCCGGACTTCACCTGAGGACCCACGAATCACCCGACCGTACCCGGACGGATCGGAAACCTCGGCGGTCAGCACGGTCGCCGCCGCGGCTGCCCGGATATGGGCCGCCACCAGCGCCGACATGGTCGCGCCGGTCAACAGCGGGGCGTCCCCGGGGACCACGACCACCAGCTCGTCCGGCCCGATGCCCACAGTCGCCTGCAATGCGACCCGGACCGCGTGTCCCGTGCCGCCCTGGGCGTCCTGCACGACCGGCGACACCTCCGGAGCGCGTCCGGCGATCGCCGCGATCACCCGCTCCCGGGCATGCCCGACCACCACGAGCTGTCGCTGTGCACCGAGCGGCGCCACAGCGGCAAGAACATGGTCAAGGAGGGATCGACCCGCGATACGGTGCAGCACTTTGGGGATGGTTGAACGCATCCGTTTACCCTCGCCTGCCGCGAGGACGACAACCGCCGCCGGACGTGGTTGGGTCACACGAGCTCCCGTGATCGCGGACATCAACGTCAGTGTATGCCGAGTCTAGCGGGTTACGAACCCGCCGGTTACGAAGCACCGGTTACGACGCACCGGTTACGACGCACCGACAACAAGTCGCCTCTCAACGGGTCGCCGCTAACGACTCCCGGGCGCGACTCCTGGGTGCGACTCCTGGGTGCGCCTCCGCGGTGACGTGCACAATTTCCACGACGGCACGTGACGCAACGCGGATAAACCGTCCGGGCCGCACCGATGCCTCGGCCGGTCGAAACCTCGCGCTCCGCCGCCACGACTCGAACGTGGACTAGAAGAACCAAAATCTTCTGTGCTGCCGATTACACCACGGCGGATCGAGGGAAAACCGAAGGCAGTCTACCATCCCCAAGACCTCCCGCCAAAGATCATCCGATGATGCCAGCTGGGCCGGCCGCACGGATTGTTTTCGTGGATGTTCCCCGCAGCGGGCACCATGCGTTGCCGCAACGAGCTACCGTGACTTAACGGAAGTCGTCGTGGCTGTGAACGCGACCACCAACCGCGACCACCGACCGTGACCGACGAACCCGACCGACGAACGGGACCGATGAACGGGACTATGTCATGACTGCAACAGACACGGTGAACGCGACGGGTGTCGCGGCCGGCGTGACCGCTCCGCTCCGCCACACGGTCGTGCCGCAGTCATCGGTCAAAGCTCGAAGCGAGCAGGTCATCCTGGCGACGATCATCGCCCTTCCGCTCACCGCGCTGGCCGCGGCGATCCCCCTGCTGTGGGATCGGTGGATCAGCTGGCGAGATGTGGTCCTGGCCGCGGTCATGTATATGATCACTGGCCACGGCGTGACCGTCGGTTTCCACCGGTACTTCACCCACCGCGGATTCAAGGCCGCCAGGCCCGTACGCGTCGCACTCGCCGTCGCCGGCAACATGGCGATCGAAGGTCCAGTGATCCGCTGGGTTGCCGACCACCGGCGTCACCACGCCTTCAGCGACAAGGACGGCGACCCGCACTCGCCGTGGCGGTACGGCACCGGCACCCGCGCGGTGGCCAAGGGTCTGTGGCACGCCCACATCGGGTGGCTGTTCGACGTCGAGCAGACCGACCAGCGCCGGTACGCTCCGGACCTGCTCGCTGACGCCGACATGGTCCGGGTCAGCCATATGTTCGCGGTCTGCGCGGCGGTGAGCCTCGCCGCGCCTGCGCTCATCGGAGGGCTGTGGGGCGGCTCCTTCGAAGCCGCACTGCAGGCGTTCTTCTGGGCGAGCCTGGTCCGGGTGGCCCTGCTGCACCATGTGACGTGGTCGACGAACAGCATCTGTCACGTGGTCGGCAAGCACCCGTACAAGTCACGGGACCACTCCGGCAACGTCTGGCCGCTCGCCTTGCTGTCGATGGGCGAGTCCTGGCACAACCTGCATCACGCCGAGCCGACCCTGGCCCGTCACGGGGTCAAACCCTGGCAGCTGGACACCAGCGCCTATCTGATCAAGCTGATGGAGACGCTGCGGGTCGTTCATGACGTCCGCTGGCCAGACCCCGAACGCCTGCGGGCGAAAGAGGTCCAGACAGCCGGCTGACCGAACCGAGGGCCTGGGATCTTGACGCGGCCGGCAACAGGGGGCGCGGCGTCGCGGGGCCAGGGCACGCACCGGGGCACGGGCCGGGGCACGCACCTCGCCACATCGCTCCCTGTCCATCGCTGCGCGATGCATGCACCCAAGCCCCGTTCCTTCATCTACGCCCCTAGTGCCGGGCGCTCTTAACGATGTGAATCTGATGCTCCTGCCACAGCACCAGATTCACATCGTTCCCAAAGAGCATCCGGCAGCAGGACGCCCTCCAGGACATTCAGGCATCTTCGAGGTCGGTCGCGACGACGAGCCAGGCCTCCTCGGTCCGGGTTTTCTCCGCGACGACCGCACGCAGCTCAGCGTCCAGGGCGAGCAGGCGCCCATGGTCGGTGGCTGCCTCCGCAAGCGCCGTGTGCAGCGCGGTCTCCTGGCGTCCCAACCGCTCCAGCGCCCGTTCAAGGCGGTTCAGCTCCTTGCGCGCGACCCGGGCCTGAGCCGCTCCGCCACCGCCACCGCCACCGCCACCGGCACCGGCACCGGCACCGGCACCGGCACCCGAGCTGGCACCGGATCCGGGACGGGCTGAACTGCCCGTATCGGTGGGCGTCCCGGCGCCTGCGGCGGCCAGGCGTTGCCGGCGGGCGAGGTACTCATCCACCCCACCGGGCAGCATGACCAGGCAACCGTCGCCAAGCAGAGCGACGATCGTGTCGCAGGTTCGTTCCAGAAAATAACGATCATGACTGACCACGACCAACGTTCCCGGCCACGAGTCCAGGATGTCCTCCAACGCGGTCAGCGTGTCGGTGTCCAGGTCGTTGGTGGGTTCGTCCAGTAGCAGCGCGTTGGGCCGTTCCATGAGCAGCCGCAGGAGCTGCAGCCGCCGCCGTTCCCCGCCGGAGAGGTCACCGACCGGCGTCCACTGCCGGGCCGAGGGCAGACCGAACTGCTCCAGCAGCTGACCCGCCGTCAGCTCCCGGTTCTGCCCGCCGTGTCCACCGTCGCCGGCGGAGCTGCGCGATGGCGCCGACGACTTCGGCCGGGGTCCGACATCCAGTACCTGGCCGGCCTCCTGGACCGCCTCCAGCGCCCGCAGCCTCGGGTTCAGCTCGCAGATCTCCTGGGTGAGCAGAGCGGGGCGCGCACTGCGCCCCACTCGGACAGTGCCCGAATCCGGACTCACCGTACCGGTCAGCAGGCGCAACAGCGTGGTCTTACCGCTCCCGTTGCCCCCGACGAGACCCACCCGATCGCCCGGGCCCAGCCGCCACGTCATATTCGCGAACAGCTCCCGGTCACCGAGGCGCAGCGTCACGTCCTCGACGTCGAAGACGTCCTTCCCGAGGCGGGATGCGGCAAAGGTCCGCAGACCGAGGGTGTCGCGCGCGGGTGGCTCGTCAGCAATCAGGGCGTTGGCCGCATCGATTCGAAAGCGCGGCTTGGCGGTCCGGGCCGGCGGGCCACGGCGCAGCCAGGCCAGCTCCTTGCGGAGCAGGTTCTGGCGCCTCGCCTCGGTGGCGTCGGCTCGCCGGGTCCGCTCCGCGCGGGCCAGCACATACGCGCTGTAGCCGCCCTCGTAGGCGTCCACCCGGCCGTCGACGACCTCCCAGACCCGCTCGCACACCTCATCGAGAAACCACCGGTCGTGCGTGGCGACGAGGAGCCCGCCGCGCCAGGATGCCAGCTCGGCGGCGAGCCACGCGACGCCTTCGACGTCAAGATGGTTGGTGGGCTCGTCCAGTATCAGCAGGTCCAGGTCGTCGACGAGCAGCGCGGCCAGGGCGGTACGCCGACGCTCCCCACCGGAGGACTGCCCGACGAGATCGTCCAGACGGTCGAGCAGACCCAGCCCGCGCAGCACCGACCGGCGACGTGGATCCGCGGCCCACACATGATCGGGTACGTCACCGACCACGGCCTGGCGCACGGTCGCGGTGGGCACGAGCCGGTCGTCCTGCGCGAGGATGCCCACGCGCAGCGACCCCGTGTGTACGACCCGACCGGCATCGGGGTGCGCCTCACCGGCCAGGAGCTTTAGCAGCGTGCTCTTGCCCGCGCCGTTACGGCCGACCACCCCGATCCGTTCCCCGCTCGCCACTCCGAGGCTCACGCCGTCCAGCAGGACGCGGGTCCCGAAGGCGGCCACGACCGCCTCCATCGTGACCAGGATGTCACTCATCGGATCCTGCTCATCAGGCCGGGGTCGGCGCGGATCGTCCTGCGGCTCATCCGGACGTGCCCGGGTCGACCAGACGGGCGCCCGCGACCGGACCGTGCGCCCGTCGAACCGCCCGGCAGACGCCCATCCCGGCGAGGCTCGCAGCCAGTGCCACGCTCTGCGCGGCGTCCCGGGCCAGGAAGGCGCAGGTCGGTCCGGACCCGCTGACGACGGCACCGACCGCCCCGAGTTCGGTTCCGGTTTCCAGCACCCGCCGCAGCGACGGGCGCAACCGCAACGCAGCCGGTTGCAGATCGTTGACCAACGCATTACCCAATTCGACCGGATCCCCGGTGCGCAACGCCGCCAGGACCGCGTCAGGCGGGGTGGGTTCGGTGCGCAGACGTCCTTCGGACAACCGGTCGAACTCGGCATAGACCGAAGCGGTGGACAGGCCACCGTCAGCCAGCGCGAAGACCCAGTGGTACTCGCCACGTCCGAGGACCGGCGTGAGCTGCTCGCCCCGGCCGGTTCCAAGCGCCGTACCCCCGGTCAACGGGAACGGGACGTCGCTGCCGAGCCCGGCAGCGAGCTCCGCGAGAACCGACCGGTCCAGGTCAGTGCCCCACAGGGCGTCGAAGGCGACCAGCGCCCCGGCGGCGTCGGCGCTGCCACCGGCCATCCCGGCTGCGACCGGAATGCCCTTAGCCATGCTCAGGTGCGCCCCTGCGCCGCGCACGCCGGCGCGGGCCGCGAGCACATACGCGGCCCTGACGGCGAGATTGTCCGATCCCGTCGGGACCAGCGAGATTCGCGCCGCGGCCGAGTTCGCTGGGATGTCGCCGGGAGCGGCGGCCGGCAGCGCACCGGCGGCACCCTCACCGGTGACCTCCACGGCGATGACCGGCTCCATGGCGTCGGGGTCGGTCGCGGCGTCCGGGACGTCGGTGACCGTGATGTCGTCATAGAGCGAAACAGCCTGCAGGATCGTGGTTACCGCGTGATAACCGTCGTCCCGGCGCGGGCCGACCCCGAGATGCAGGTTGACCTTGGCCGGCGACCGGACAGTCACCCGGGTGCCCTGGGCGGGCACGGGCGACCGGCCGGAGCCGGCGGCACCGGAAGGGTGCGGATGAGACCGAGGCAGCGGACGCTCCTTCACTCGTGGGGCGTGTTCCGACCGGGCACCAACGAACCTATCCGGCCGGCCGGACGCGAGTGTCCCCCTCACCACCGGGTAGGACGATGCATACCAGCCGGTTGACCGCGCCGAGCA
Source organism: Protofrankia sp. Cas4 (assembly GCF_963555915.1). Classification (NCBI taxonomy): domain Bacteria; kingdom Bacillati; phylum Actinomycetota; class Actinomycetes; order Frankiales; family Frankiaceae; genus Protofrankia; species Protofrankia sp. Cas4. The sequence continues at coordinate 3,865 of NZ_CAUVXL010000040.1, read as the reverse complement.
CGACCGGCTGCCACATCTGGGCGGCCGACGGCCTCCGGTTCATGGGCCCACGCGGCCGGGGACCGCGGGAAACCCGAGGGATCCGTCCCCACGACTCCAATGATTGTGGAGGCACGTCATGAGCACGACGACCACCGAGAAGACCTCTCCCGTGACACGAGAGACACCCCAGCGCGACGGGGCCGGCGTGTCCCGGCGGACGGCCACCGAGCTCGTGACAAGCCAGGGCAAGACGGCTATCGCGGACTCGGTTGTCCGTAAGATCGCGGGCGTGGCGACCCGCGAGGTCGAAGGTGTGCACAATCTCGGCACCGGCGGCACCCGCGCGGTCGGCTCGCTGCGCCAGCGTATCCCGGGCTCGTCCGGACGCAACGTATCCCAGGGGGTCGGCGTCGAGGTCGGCGAGCGGCAGGCGGCAATAGATCTCGACGTCGTGGTCGACTACGGCGTGTCGATAGTCGATCTCGCCCAGGCGATCCGCGGCAACGTCGTGACCTCAGTCGAGGGGATGACCGGCCTGGAGGTGACCGAGGTCAACATCGCGGTGGACGACGTCTACATCCCTGAAGACGATGACGATAAGCAGGCTCGGGTGCAGTAAAAATCATGGTCCGATTGGCAGTGTCCACGCAGCCGGCCGCCATCGCGGCCGCGGTTGCCCGCTGCCCCGTGGTCGCCGCGCTCTCCCCGGGAGTCAGCGGCAACGTGGTCACCTATCTGCCCGACCGACGCGTCGTCGGCGTCCGCAAAGTACTGGGTGGTGTCGCTGTCCATGTCATCGCCCGGTTCGGACCGACAATCCCCGAAATCGCCGGCCAGATTCGGGCCGCGGTCACCGCGGTGGCCCCGGACTGTAAGCGGATCGACGTCGTCGTCGACGATCTTGAAGTCTCCCTGGACAGATCCGCCGTCAGCGTCGGGCACCCGCCACGTGGCACCGGCGGATCCCGTACCGGCGGAGCCCGCACCCGTGGCACGGCCGGCGGGCGCTCGGGCCGGGGGAAGGCGTCCATGACGAAGTCGGCCACGACCGGAACAAGCACGGCCGGAGCGACCAGAACAGGCACAGGGACCAGGAAGCAATGATCGACAGACCGGCTGGGCCGGCACGGATCCAGCCAGCACGGATCCAGTCAGCACGGACGGACCGTGACGCGGGTTCGGCCGCCCGGCGCGCCGAGGTACGTCGGTTCATCCGGGAAAACCACCCGGACAGGGGCGGCGATCCCGATGTGTTCATGGCCGGCCTGGGGCTTCGGCGGCCCGAGCTGTCACCACGAACCGCGGGTGGTGGGGTGACCGCCTACCACCGGCGCGCCGGACTGGCGATCGTTGCCCACTGGGTACGCCAACAGTGGGTGCACCGGGTGCACCGGGTGCACCGATGCTGGCGGACATCGCGACGGCCCCCGCGGGTCCGCTAGCACCGTCCCATCAGAGCACCGGCCGCGCCCGTCAGCCGCGGGCGCGGCCACCTGCAACCGCGACTGTGCGCCGGACGACAGCACGCCTGACAACAGTCCGCCTTCACCACGCTTTGCGCCTACAACGAGGAGGCTCCGATGCGTTCGAGTGCAATCGGTCTCATCACCGGGTTGATCTCGGGTCTCGCGCTCGCCTTCGGCGGCTTCGGTGACTTCCTGATCGTTCTGGTCTTCGGCGCCATCGGCCTGTTCGTCGGCAAGGTCCTGGACGGGGACATCGATATCAACCGGTACGTCAGCGGCGGCGAACGCCGCGACATGCGATGAAGCCCACCGTGGTGCGCCGGCCCGAAACGACAGCGCGGGGACGCCTGGTCGTCACGAACGCCGTCATTGAGAAAATCGCAGCCCAAGCCGCACTGAACGTCAACGCCGTCGGCGGGCTGGGGCGCCGGCCTCCCGGCCGACGCCGACGGCCCGCGGCGGACGAACGTCCGCCGCGGGTGTCAGCGCGCGTCGGGCGGGGCACCGCTCGGATCTCGATGTCTCTGTCGATACGGTATCCTGCCCGAATTGTCGAGGTATGCGAGGGAGTACGCACCCGGGTGAATCAACAGGTGGCCGACCTGGCTGGTCTACGGGTGACCCACATCGACATTGACGTGTCCGCTTTCGAGTCCGGGACCGACCCGGACACCCGGGCTCGGTAGTTGACGGGAGGTCACCATCGTGCGCGTGACAAACCGGATCGTCGCGGCACTGCTTGCCGCAGCCATCGCGGCGGCCGGGGTCGTCGCGATCGTCGAGATGATCAACGCGGCCTTCGGCAGCGGGTATGCCATCGTCGACTGGCGGGCGGCGGCGGGCGCCATGGCGCGCAACAGCTGGTCCGACACGGGACCGGCAGTACTCGGCGTGATCCTTGGCGTCGTCGGCGTCCTCCTGCTCGTGCTGGGGCTGCGACGTGGTCGGCTCGAGTGGTTCACTGTGCAACCGTCGTTGGCCGGGACCTCCACGTTCGCCGCTGGTCGCGGTGTCGGTCGTGCCCTGGCCAGCGCGGCCGAGGATGTGGACGGTGTGAGCCGGGCAAAGGTCCGGCTCCGGCGCCGCACCGCCAGGGTGAAGATCGAGTTCCATCCCCGGGTCAACCCGGACGCGCCGGAACAGGTACGTGACGAGATCTACGAACGGCTGGCTTCCTTCGATCTGGTGTCGCCCCCGAAGGTGAAACTGAAAGTCAAGGCGTCGCGTCCCGCATCCCCTGACAGCGGTGTAGTGCCGCAACCAGCCTCGCCTGCGCCAGCCTCGCCTGCGCCAAGCTCGCCTGCGCCAAGCTCGGGGGACGCGGCGCGGGCCCTCGCACGCACCGGCCCCGGTAGCTCGTCAGCACCGCCAGCATCGCAATCAACCCCGGCAGCGCAATCAGCCCCGGCAACGCAATCAACCACAGAGACGATCTTTGGTACTTCGACCGCAGGTGAGCGGACCAGGCCGTATCCGGTCGGCCTCGATCTGACCAAACCCGATCCGGAGCGCACCCGGAAGGACACCCCGGCGACTGCTCCGGCGGATGCGTCGGCGGACGACCGGAAAGAGGACCACACGTGAACGGAACCGCGAACACCGTCAACGCGCGAACCGTGGACAGCCCGATCCCGCAGCTCGGTCCACCGATCCGTTCGAACGACGTGAGCGACATGGTGAGCACGGCAGAGCCGACCGGGTCCACGAAGATGCCCCGACCGCGCAAGCACCCGTTCACTCCCAGAGTCGATCGGGTGAACCGGGTGGTGTTCGTCCTGTTGGGGCTTGTGTGCCTGGGCGGTGGGATCGTCGCCCTGCTCGCCGGTCGGGGTGTGTTCGGCGATGACGTCACAGACCGGCCGGCGCTCACGGCTGCGAACCGGGCCTTTGCCGCCGACCATGGCTGGTTCTGGCCGGTCGTGGGAGCGGCCACGGCCCTGGTTGTCGTGCTGGCGCTCGCCTGGCTGTGGCTACAGCGGTCCACTGGGGACCTGGCTGGCCTGTACGTCGTCGACGACACCTTCGGACGTGTCCGGGTGAACGCGCGGGCCTTCACCAGCGCTGTGGAAAGCGAGCTGGCAGCTGCAGCGGGCGCCCAGCAGGTTCGCGCGCGACTTCTGCATAAGGAGAAAGATCCGCTACTGCGAGTAGTTGTGACGATGGAACCAGACATAAACGTCAGCCGGCTTCGAGCCGACATCGAACAGGTCGTTCTGCCACACGCGCGTGGTGCCCTGTCCCGCGCGGACCTCGCCACCGAAGTCCAGCTCGTTCCGAGTCCTGGCCACGGTGTCCGCGTGCACTGACCAGGCCTGCCTACCGATCGGCCGGCAATTTTCGATCAGAGTCCGGCAGCCGTGTCCCGATCAGAAGGGTGGCGGTTCGGGTTCTGGGTCCGGTTCTGGGACGGGCTGCTG